>JABDJV010000288.1 GCA_013003295.1 Pyrinomonadaceae bacterium
GAATGTATGAGGTCGGACAGCAATTCAGAGAATCCGCCGACGTGATGATCGCTTCGGAAGGAACTGTTCCGAACGCCGGTTGGTCGTATCCAGAAATGCTCGAATGCTTTACAAATGATTCAGCTGATACCCGGCGAATCGCAAAGGCATGCGTAAAGCGCTACATCGAAAAGCAGGCAAATTTTTCGATCGGCGGTGTTTCGGTAGATATAGCTGCTTGGGATTTGACGCTGCTCGAGTCCTTGAATCACAAGTTTTCGTCGTTTACGAAAGCCCTGATAGAGTGCTTTTCCGAAAAAATGGACAGCGTTTACACCCAAATGCGAAGGGTGCTATTCCAAACACACTATACTAGTCAGACTTATCTTTACGAACAAAACGTCGACCTGGGTGACTTCTGCAACTTATTGAACGACGAACTCGACCTGGTAAAGCGCGAAAACGGAGGAAACTTGGACCCTAAGATCGCCAAACTACAGGACTCGTGTAAATTGGTTGTTGAAGAAATCGATCGCTGCATTATTCTCGGTGGCCACAGCGGCGGTTCATTTCAACACTCCACGGGTATTGCGCTTTTCTTTCCATGGTCTTTGACCGCCTACAGCGTCTCGCGAAAAGACTATGAGGAATTGGATTTTGTTGCAAAAACCGAAGCCGGAATGCATTGGAACCAGTTTTTGCAAAAGTACCTGGGAGAAGTTACTTTGAGAAAAGGTCTGTCTCAAGACATAAAGGAAAAGGGCATCGGATTGCAGAAAGCTAAACATCATTCTTAATCCTAATGGTTTGGCCGATTAGCTAAACCCAAGTAATTTGCCGCCCTGATAGGTAATCAGTGACGCGACGTAGGCAAGCACCGTCATATAGCCAAACATGAAGATCACCCAGCTCCAGGAGTTCGTTTCGCGGCGGACGACCGCAAGCGTAGACATGCATTGCATTGCGAGCACGAAGAAGACCATTAAGGAGAGCGCGGTTAAAGGTGTCCATACCGGCGAACCATCCGCTTTTTTTGCGTTTTGAATCGCTTTTATCAATGTAGGGTCCTTCTCATCGGCGTCTTCACCAACGTTATAAATGATACTAAGGGTGGAAACCAAAACTTCGCGGGCCGCAAATGAAGCGATTATCGCGACGCCGATCTTCCAATCAAATCCAAGTGGCTTGATCACCGGCTCGATCGTTCGGCCAAGCATCCCCGCATAGCTGTTTTCGATTGCAGTAGCATGAGTTTGTTCGCTTTTGCCGCTCACTGCTAACTGCTCACTGCCCACTGCCTCCCCTCTCGGAAAATACGTCAGCGCCCACAGTATTATCGAAATCGCGAGAATTACGGTTCCGGCGCGTTTTATAAACAGCCATGCGCGAGTAAACATATTCTGAATAACCGTTCGAAGATTTGGCAGCCGGTAAGGAGGAAGCTCCATAACAAACGGCGGCGGCGGCGATTTGAGAATTGTCTTCTTGAGAATAAATGCAGCAATGACGGCGACCAAAATTCCAAGTGCATACATTGCAAGCATTAAAACCGCACCGAGAGAAACGAAGCCGAATACGGTTTGTCCGGCGAAAAAAGCCGCGATCATCAACGCATAGACCGGCAGCCGGGCCGAGCAGCTCATAAACGGAGCGATCAGGATCGTTGCCAGGCGGTCCCGCCTATTCTCGATCGTACGGGTCGCCATGATTCCCGGAATAGCACAGGCGAAGCTGGACATTAGCGGCAGAAACGCTTTCCCGTGCAGACCGACCTTGGACATCAGCTTGTCGAGCAAGAATGCCGCGCGCGCCATATATCCGGTATCCTCAAGAATCGATATAAATAGAAACAAAAGTAGTATCTGAGGTAGGAATATCAGGATTCCTCCGACACCGGCAATGATTCCATCTACCACAAGGTCCTTGAGCATCCCATCGGGCATCTGCGACCCCACATTTTCCCCCAGCGCTCCAAAACCCGCGTCAAGAAGATCCATCGGCAGCGCCGCCCAGGAAAAAATCGTTTGAAAGACGAGCAGAAGAATCGCAATCAAAATGACAAGCCCAAAGAATTTATGAGTTAATATCCGGTCGACCTTTTCCGAGAATCTCGCCTCTTCATCATCTACCGGTTTTACGCTCTTTTGATAGACATCGGAAATAAAATTGTATCGGGCAAATATCTGTCTGTTTGCCGAATCGTCTGCGGATAGGCTTAAGTGAATATCCTCTTTCCCGTTTCCATCAATGCCACCTGAATCTGGAATCCAGGAAGTTTGAGGCGTTACATCACTTTTTGCGATTTCGAAAGCGCGCAATGAAAGCGCTTCAGTTCCTGATTTCTGCCTGGCCGTCACTGGAATTACCGGGATCCTTAACAATTCCGAGAGTTTCTGGGTATCGATCTCAACATTTTGCTTTTCGGCGAGGTCGACCATTGTAAGCGCGATGATCACGGGAATGCCGAATTCCATAATCTGAGTTACCAGGTAAAGGTTTCGCTCCAGATTTGTAGCATCGACCACCGCAATGATCGCGTCAGGCTTTGAAAGGCCATCGACGTTTCCGGTCAACACTTCCCTGGCGATTCTCTCATCAAGCGAAGTCGCGTCAAGACTGTAGAGTCCGGGCAGATCGATCAACTTCGCAGAATCTCCGTTGACCGACCAGTTTCCCTCCTTTCTTTCAACGGTAACGCCGGAATAATTAGCTACCTTCTGGCGCATCCCGGTCAGAGCATTAAAGAGGGTTGTTTTTCCTGCATTTGGGTTTCCTGCAAGGGCGATCACTAGTGGCGAATCCAGATGTGGTGCGGTCGGAGTTTCGTGACTTGTAGGGTTCGGTATTTCCATCACCATCGCTCGAGGGGGTTTAATTTATTGCGCTTGACACTTCGATCACTTCCGCTTCGGTGCGGCGAATCGCGAGATTATAACCTTTAACCCGAATTTCGATCGGATCTCCAAACGGTGCTGATTTCACGACCCTTATCGAAACACCCGGAACGATACCCATTTCCATCAGGCGTTTTGAGATGGCGCCTTCGCCCGTAACGGCCTTAACGGTAGCTTTTTCGCCGATTTCAAGATTTGCCAGTGTCATATTCTTCTATAAACGATATTGCTAGAACGATACTCGACCCGAAACCCGCGAAACGTAACCGCAAGCCGTTTAATGAATTGTAGTCTAATTGAAAACCGATTTCAATTTCAATAAGGTTTTTGTTTTTGAGAGTTTGAAGGAGTTTGAAAACTATTTATCCATTTCGCTCAATATCGCCCGAACCGCTTCGATAGGACTATCAGCCTGGAGGATCGGTCTTCCGATAACGATCAGGTTTGCGCCGTTTTGTGTGGCTTCCTTGGGCGACATTGTACGTTTCTGATCATCGGCGGCGGCAAACGAGGGACGTATTCCGGGCGTTACGACCATGAATTCCGGATTCGATATAGATTCGCGAATCAGTGAGACCTCTTGGGGCGAAGCAACTACCCCGTCGAGTCCGGCTTTCTCTGAAAGCAGTGCCAAATTCCGTACCTGATCTTTTACTTCCCGCACTATTCCGATTTGTCTTAGTGTCTCTTGATCAGAGCTGGTCAGCACCGTTACGCCGATTATCTTCGGCTTTGTTAGATTATCCCTACTGCATACTTTCCGGACAGCGTCGACGGTTTGAGCCATCATTTCGAATCCCCCGGACGCGTGGATATTAAACATCCAAACGCCAAGCCTTGCGACCTCCATCGAGGCCTTTGCAACGGTGGTGGGAATATCGTGAAATTTCGTGTCCAAAAACAGCTTGACCCCGTCTTCCACAACCTCTCGTATGAAGGGCGTTCCAGCGGCGGTGATCAGTTGCAAGCCGATCTTGAATGCGCCTACTTCATTTCGTAATTCGTCAATGTGTCTAAGCGCTTCGTCCGCGGTCGGGACATCCAACGCAACAATTATCCTGTTTTTGGCTTCGGACATAAAAACTAAATAGTATTTCGAATTTGCTCAATATTTAACGGCACTTTTTTCTTCCAAACCCGAATCATTTTAGGCCGGGTTTTCAAGATTTTTATTATCAATTTGATCTCTTCGGGAGAAAAATAGTTTTTTCTTTTATCAGGAACCTTTTCTTGCGGAATATTTTTATATAGCCACTCCCTGTATTCGATCAAACCCTCTCCATATCCGCGCGAAATCGCTTCCAGATCAGCCTTTCGTTCAAACTTCCGGGTAAATCCTTTTGACAATAAGCTCGCCAATCCAAGCAATTCGAAGCGATTCTTTTTTGTGTAATACCAGACGTGAGCAAGCTCATGCGCGACGATCGCCTGAACTCCCTTTTTCGGTGCGCCAAGGCTAAACACCTTCGGATTTACATATATTAGATGGCGCATTTTCTGAAAGGTAAG
The DNA here is from genome assembly GCA_013003295.1 of Pyrinomonadaceae bacterium. Lineage (GTDB taxonomy): Bacteria > Acidobacteriota > Blastocatellia > Pyrinomonadales > Pyrinomonadaceae > Aridibacter. The sequence goes on from JABDJV010000288.1 coordinate 4,383, forward strand.
GTAACGCGCGTTTGAAAATCTCGCCTTAAAAAAATTCGTGTCGCTGTCAAAGGTTTTGTAGTGGATCTTTTTCGGTTTGATCTCCGGATAAGAGCTTGTCAAAATCACGGAAACAATTTCGGCCGTCGAATTGATCGCCTTTTTTTTTGAATCACTCGTCTGCGCGTCGGTAGAGATCGAGCTAAATAGGAGGAAGACGGCGAGCAATATCTTATTGCCGCCTTGCCGAAAAGAATCCTTGTCAGCCAATATAATTAGCCCGTCACCTCAGAAATCAAATTCTCCAGAAAATTCCTCATCCGCAGCGATCCACCGGTCAGTGTTTTCC
>JABDJV010000301.1 GCA_013003295.1 Pyrinomonadaceae bacterium
CCCCGACGCTGAAGCGCCACCCCTCCTCAGAAAGGAGGGGAGTCAGAGCGCAGAAATCGTGCCCGTTTCATTCAAACTTTCAAGAGAAAACTCTGTGATGATAATTTCCGGGGCAAACGCCGGCGGAAAAACTGTGGTCCTAAAAACTGCCGGGCTGCTTTCGTTGATGGCCATTTCCGGTTTACCTGTTCCGGCATCAAAGGCGAAAGTTCCCTTTTACGCCTCGGTTTTGGCAGATATAGGCGACAATCAGTCGCTTTCGGCAAACCTTTCGACGTTTTCATCACATATTTCGAACATCGCTTCGATGATGAAAAACCTGCATACGCCCGCACTTGTTTTACTCGACGAGGTCGGAACCGGAACCGACCCGGAAGAAGGCTCGGCTTTAGGCGTCGCCGTCGTCGATCACTTCCGCAAAAACGATGCTCAGGTCATCGCTTCAACCCACTATAAGGGCTTAAAAATATACGCAGCAAACGATGAAGATGTGATCAACGCTTCGGTCGAGTTTGACGAAAAGACCCTCGAACCAACTTACAAGCTGCTGACCGGAATGGCCGGTGCGTCTTCCGGGCTTGAGATCGCTCGGCGCTTCGGGATCCGGGACGAGATCGTCGAAACAGCACGGAAAAATCTGGATTCTGCGGCGCGTGAAGCCGAGGATTATCTACACAAGCTTCAAAGCGAAACAAAGCAGGCTGAAGACTTGAGAATCGCGCTTGAGGAAGAACGAGAGGCTACGGCAGAAAAATACGCGAGGCTCGACATAAAATTCAGAAAGAAGGAAAAAGCGCGCAGAAAAGAGTTCGAATCCGAACTTGGGAGTGTAATCGCCGATTTCGAGCAGAGGTCAAAGGCCTTTATCAAGACCGTTGAAGACAAAAAGGAGCGCAAAAGACTTGAAAAGCAGCTCGCCGCAAATAAGGCCGAACTAAAACGGCAGGCCTTTGAAGTGGAAGGCAAACGGAATGAAAAACCTGATGGTGCCCTGCAAGATGAAATAACGGTCGAGGATCGACCGATCGAAGTTGGGTCGGATGTGCTTCTAAAAAGCTTTGGCACGACCGGAAAGGTTGAGAAAATCAGCGGAAAAAATGTCGATGTTATGGTTGGCTCGATGCGTATGCGTCAGAAGATCGACGACCTACAGGTAGTTTCAGTTCAAAAGGATAAAGGCAGGAAAAGTCTTGAAAAGCTTCAAAAAAAGGCGGCAAAATCGAACATCGACGATGAACTAAAAGGTGTTCAATCTGAATTAAACCTGATCGGGAAAACAACTATGGACGCCGAAACGGAGGTGGATCAGTTTCTTGACGATTCGTATGTTTCGAGCCTTAAGACGGTCCGTATCATCCACGGTTTCGGAACAGGAGCATTGAAGAATTTCGTTCATAAATCTCTAAAAGGTCATCCGCACGTATCGAGTTTTGGTTTTGCACCGCAAAACGAAGGCGGGCAAGGTGCGACGATCGTCGAGCTTAAATCCTAAATCGATTTGGATATCTTTTATTTTCTTGCATTTCCGGTCTCCGTGGTGAATTTTCCCCTTCCATTGTAGAATCTTGAGCTTATGGGTAATAAAATCCTTGGTATAGCGATTGTCGGCATCGGCGGGGCCGTTGGAACGACAATGGTCGCCGGTATCGAACTTTTGAAAAAGGGTTTGGTCAGGCATGAAGGACTCCCGTTGGCTGACCTTGATGAAAAAGCTGCAATCCTTCTTGTTGGGTACGAGGACATTGTTTTTGGCGGCTGGGATCTAAACCAGTCAAATCTTGATGAAGCAGCGGCGCAGCACGACGTCTTAACTCACAAGCAATTTCTTGCGATCGAGGAAGCTCTGAAGGGGATCAAACCCTGGAAATCAGCAACAAACCAGAGGTTTTTAGAAAACATTGAGGGAGCGAACAATATCGAAAGTGCTTCCCATCGCGAAACTATAGAGAAAATACGTGACAACCTTAAGGACTTCAAAAGCTCGTGTGATTCCGCAGTAGTTATAAATCTCGCGTCAACTGAGAAATTGGTCGACGAAATGAATGTGGTATTCGATTCACTCGAAGCTTTTGAAAGCGCCGTCGACTCGAATTCTAATGAAATCTCACCCGCGATGCTCTATGCCTATTCTTCGATTGCTGAAGGAGTTCCATACGCAAACTTTACGCCTTCGGTCTCAGCAGACATTCCGGCTCTTATCGAATTCGCCGAAAATCAAGGCGTTCCAATTGCGGGAAAAGACGGTAAAACGGGCCAGACCTTTATCAAGACAGTCCTTGCTCCGGCTTTCAAATCTCGTGCGTTAAAGGTCGACGGTTGGTACTCAACAAATATCCTCGGCAATCGCGATGGACTCGCCCTTTCAAACGAAGATTCGCTGGCTTCAAAAATAAAAACGAAGGCTTCCGTGTTGCGTAGTATTCTTGGCTACGAAGTTGAGGATCATATCGTTGACATTCGCTACTACAAACCCCGCGGCGACAACAAAGAGGCGTGGGACAATATCGATATAAAGGGTTTTCTCGGGCAATCAATGCAGATCAAAGTGAATTTCCTGTGCAAGGACTCGATTCTCGCCGCGCCGCTGGCTATCGAGATCGCAAGATGTCTCGATCTGGCAAAACGCAACGGTGAATCGGGGATCCAGGAGCAGCTTTCCGTTTTCTTCAAACTCCCAATGACCAAAGCAGGATCACCCGAACATGCATTTCACCGGCAAGAAGATATGTTCCTGAATTGGCTCGAATTGGAGTGATGAGCACCTGTGTCAGTAGCCCGACCGTGAGGGAGCGGCTTCACGTTAAGGATCTGATGACATAAACAATATCTTAAAACCCTAGTCAGTAGCGCAACCAAGGTGTGCGCTGGCAACGACGTTTCGTTTGATGCGCGGTAAGCACGCTAAAAGCGCGCTCAAATTTAGCGAACTACGTGGTTCCACCTCGTAAAACGAGGTGGCTATACTAAGAAACGGAAAAATAAATGTGGCGTGCGAGTAGCTCGATCAGGCGGTGGCTTCAATACATTCGATCTGAGATAGCCAATATGTACAGAGATTATTGGCGAAAGCCGCTCCCTCATGGTCGGGCTACTGACACGGTTCGTTTGTATGGTATCTTTTTATAGTTGGAACCTCTTGCAAACAAGATTCGCGCGAACACGCTTTCCATAAGGAGGAACCGCTTTTGCTGAACTGCCTTGGCAAGACCCGGTAAACTCGAAGGCTTGGGCAGCAAAACTTCTAACTTTGTTCCTATGATAGTTGAGCAAGTGTCACATCAGTAAATTCCTACACTACAAAACACGGGTATTCTCCGCTAGTAAGCCATTTCAAAACCAAGGAGAATTTTCATGTTAAAGAGGATTTGTTCATTGTTTCTGGTCTTTGCAATTTTTACCGTATCTTCAACGGTTGTTTTGGGAAAATCCCGTGGCACCTGGACCGATGTTAAGGCCCTCGTCGGAAAGGAAGTCCGGGTTAAACCGCGAAAGGGTAAAATCGTATACGGGGTTTTAAAAACCGCTACGGACTCCGACATCGTCGTCCTGGTCGCCGGAAAGAAAACCATGACCAGGGACGAAAATAGATTCGCCAAGGATGAGGTAAAAAAAGTTTGGCGGGCGCTTCTTTTCGACGGAAGGAGAAAAGCTGGCCATGGTGCCTTGATCGGTGCCGGAGCAGGCGCTGCGATCCTTGGAGGAATCGCTGCCGCGCAGAGCACCGCTGAGACCGGAGAAAAAGCCGCGTTTACGACTGCCGGTATCGTGGTTGGCGCGGGATTGGGCGCCGGGCTGGGTGCGATAGCCGGATTCTTCGTCAAGTCGCCACACAAAAAGAGAGATCTGATTTACAAGCGTTGAGGGTTTTCCGCGCGCTTAATATCGACAAGGAATCCTCGAATGATTCTGCTATCATTAGCGGCGTGGAACCTCTTGCAAACAAAATCCGCCCGAGAAACCTCGATGAATTTGTCGGGCAGGAGCATCTTGTCGGGGAAAATAAGCCGGTGCGCCGCGCGATCGATCAGGGTCATATCTTTTCGTTTGTACTTTGGGGCCCACCCGGTGTCGGCAAGACAAGTCTTGCCAGGATCTACGCTAATGAAATCAATGCGGAGCTTTATGAGCTTTCCGCCGTCACCGCAGGAAAAAACGACGTTAGAAAGATCACTCAAGAAATACTTGATACCGGCAAGACTAAAGTTCTATTTCTTGACGAGATCCACCGTTTTAATAAGGCGCAGCAGGATTTTTTGCTTCCATTTGTCGAAAATGGCGAACT
>JABDJV010000316.1 GCA_013003295.1 Pyrinomonadaceae bacterium
GGTTCGATGAGGTTCTCGTCTTCAAGTTTTCGAAGCAGCGAACCTATGAGCTCCGTATCTACTTCTCCCTTCAATGCGTCACTCACGATCACTGCAATATCGTTGACGGAATTCTCGCCGTTGCAGAGCTCCCAAATCGCAAATGTGAGTTGATTCAAACTCACAGCGTTTGACGAATCCCGATCGTATACGATTGATTCGCCGCCAACATTCTTAACTATGAGGCTCGGGTTTTGGGCGTATATGGTCGACTTAGCATTTTTCATTCTAGTGGGCCCAAGTCTATTGGAATCCCGGGCAAACCGGCCGTCGAATAATCGAAAACAATGCCGTTTCAATGAATATCTGAGACGCAACATTTGAACGTAACTCGCCTAGCCCTTTTAGTTGTCCATTTACGACAACAAAATTCTAGCGCAAAAAAAAATAAAATATCAAACGGTATGATAAAGTTTTTGGATTCCGGCGATCAGAATCTTCAATTGTGAATAGAACCGATAAAGGTTATCGGAAAAAAGGCTGTTGGGTTACCAATGATTACGAGTCTGTTCGTTTCTTCCGATCTTTTCGACCGATTCTGCGGCGAAAAGGAGGTGTCATTTCGGCGAGCAATATTTTGCGATCTTGAACCGAGAGCTATCGTAGGGAGATCGATCCACAAGATACAAAAATGTAAGAAATAATTTAATTGAGGAATGTATGAAGAAACGTTGATCTGTCGTGTCCGGAATGAAAAGTGTTTTATATTCATTCCTTAAACTGAACTATAATAATGGCATAACAAAACTCTCGTGAGGAAACAAAAAAGGCGGGATTCCTCCCGCCTTTGACCACTAATTTATAAGGATTCGGAGATCGCCTGGTCGAATATCTCCAACGCAACGTCAACATTGTCATTTGTTAAAATCAGCGGTGGTGACCAACGGATAACACTGTCTCCACAGCCGAGGATTATCAAGCCCCGGTTAAAGCAGGCCATTTCGATCCGGTCCCGGAGTTCCGGATCAGGTTCACCGTTCTCTCGGACAAATTCAACGCCAACCATCATTCCTTTACCGCGAACATCACCGATACAAGCATGCTTATCCTGAAGCTTTCGCAAACCGTCCTGGAGATAATTCCCTACATCCCGGGCGTTATCGACCAATCCACCCTCGAGCAATTCGATGGTTTTCAGCGCGGAGGCGATACATACCGGATTTCCGCCAAATGTCGACGCGTGGGCACCTTTATGCCATGACATGATCTCAGCTTTTGCCACAGTCGCCCCGATCGGCAGGCCCGATCCGATACCCTTCGCAAGGCACATGATGTCCGGCGCAACGTCGGAATGCTCAATGGCGAACATCTTTCCGGTTCGGCCCATACCGCTTTGGACCTCGTCAACGATCATCATTATTCCATGCTTATCACAGATCCGTCTGATAGCCTGCAAAACCTCAGGCGGAGCCGGAACATATCCGCCTTCACCCTGAATCGCTTCGACAACGATCCCGGCAACTTCCTCGGGCGGTGTCGTAGTTTTAAAGAGTCTTTCCTCGATCCAGTCAGTTGTACCCATACAACACGAGCCATCGTCGCATTTGCCTTTATTGAATGGGCAACGATAGCAATAAGAATACGGTACATGGGTTACGTCGAGAGCTTGTCTGGCGAAGCCGAGACGCTGTGCACGCTTTGAGGACGTAAGTGAGAGTGCGCCCAGCGTTCTTCCATGGAATGATCCGAAAAATGAAATGAACTTCTGGCGTTTTGTATGATACATCGCCAATTTTAATGCGGTTTCGACCGCTTCCGCTCCGCTGTTTGCAAAGTGGGTTTTCGTTTCGCCTTCGATGGGAACGATCTCGTTTAATTTTTTTCCCAGATCCGGCATGTGCCGATAGAAATAGTCCGTTCCGCACATGTGTATAAGGGTTTTGGTTTGTTCGGTCACTGCTTCGACGATCTGCGGATGACAATGTCCCGTCGAACAGACGGCTACTCCGGCATTACAGTCTAAAAATACGTTTCCATCAGCGTCTTCGAGCCAGACGCCGAAGCCCTTTTCCGCGACCAATTTGTAATCCGGGCGCGGATAGCTTGGTGTTACATATTTTTCATCCGCCGCAATGATCTCGCGCCCTTTTGGGCCGGGTAATTCCGTCTTAATGATCGGTTTTTGAATATCTGCTGTAGGTGTCATTTTTCCTCCGTTTCAAGTTGCTTAATAAGTTTGATTCTACCTTTCACGTCTGAAACACGAGGAAACTAGTCGCCGCCGTAGAGTTCGGGGCGGAGCATTGATGGTTTGAGATTTGAAATGCTGCGCGCGGTCATGTCGGTGAATTATGGATGAATATAACAAATCGATATATCTAATTCAATCGGCTATTCGGGGGTTATCGGGAAAGGGAGGTTGGCTGGGATTTAAAAACAGGCGGTCGAAAATACTAGCCATTTGAAAAAACATCACCTGTTTTGAGTCCCATTTCAATAAGTCTCGAGATTCTCGTTTTGTCTCCATCAAGTTCAATTTCCGTGACAAACAGTTTTCCGTTACCGGTAGCGACCTCGATTCCCTCCTTTGAAATGTTTGTAATCGTTCCGTGGGGTTCGCCTGCCGGATCAGTTTCTTGGACGAACGCTTTTCTGATCGTTAGTTTTTGATCATTCCAGAAGGTCGAGACACCCGGAAACGGGATCGCCGAGGCACGGATAAGGCAGCTGATTTCGTTGCTCGGTCTCGACCAATCTATCGTTTCGATATCGGACATTTTTGCCGAATAATAACCCGCCTTAGATTCATCCTGCGGGGAAGCTTTGGCAGTCCCCGATATTATCTGATGCCAGGTGTTCTTCAGGAGGTCAAGACCTGCGGCCCTGGACTTTAACATCAGGGAAAGAATGTCGTCTTCGGGATCGATCGGAAATTTTGCTTTCGAAATGATGTCGCCTGTATCAATCCCGGCATCCATATAGTGAAGGGTAACGCCAGTTTCCTCTTCACCGTTTATCAACGCCCAACGGATACCGTTAACGCCTCGGTATTCCGGAAGCAGCCCCATATGAAGATTTACCGAACCAAGTTTTGGAATTTCGACGACATCAGCCGGAAGGATCATCGTGTACGACCAAACAAAAATAAGATCGGGCTTTATCGATCGAAGCTTTTTAACAAATTTAGAAATGCGTTTTCGGGGCGGCTGCCGGATCGTTCGAAAGCCGCGTCCTTTGACAATGCTGCGGATCTTGTCAATCCGCGGGTCCGCGCGGTTCGACGGAAAAACGACCGCTGATATCTCAGTATCTGTTTCAGAAAACAGATCCAAAGTTGTCAGCAGCAGTTCGTCATACCCAAAAATGATCACATTCTTTTTCGGCAAAAAAGTCCTCCAGATTCGATATTGATCCGGGTAAATAATAACAAATTAGAAAATAGATCTAACTTAATTGTAAATAGAATCGAGCCTGTGAAAAAATACTTGTATGCAAACTTCCGGGAAACATACTAACAGGCTCATAGACGAAACGAGCCCGTATCTGCTTCAGCACGCCCATAATCCGGTCGATTGGCACGGTTGGAACGATGAAGCCCTGCAAAAGGCGGTTGACGAGGATAAACCGGTGCTGCTCAGCAT
>JABDJV010000318.1 GCA_013003295.1 Pyrinomonadaceae bacterium
GGGTGAAGCTTTGCAGAAGGATCTACAAACGATGCTGAATAGCATTGACGATAATCTGCCAACCATCGAGAAGGAGGCTGAAGGTGTAACCGAAGAGTACCTTGCGCGTCTTCAGAAAAAAATCGACAAACTGCTCTCGAAAAGCGACTCACAGATCGAATTGGATCAGGCAAGGCTTGCTCAGGAGGTTGCCTATCTGGCGGATAAAAGTGACATTTCCGAGGAGATCTCGCGTTTGAAAAGTCATATCGAACAATTTACGGCAATAATCGGTGAAGAAGGCGCGCTCGGAAAAAGACTCGATTTTCTCACGCAGGAATTTAATCGTGAAGCGAACACGATCGCTTCCAAAACTCAGAATCTGACGATCAAAGAGGCCTCGCTGACCATAAAGGCTGAGATCGAGAAGATTCGCGAGCAAGTTCAAAACGTCGAGTAATGCGCCTTTCGGAAAACTCAAACAGACTGTTCAAAGAATTCTTTGATCAATGCCGGCTGTGTGAAGGCTTTGAATTTCCGGATGTGAACGTATTTGCGCGGCGGGGCGCATGGCTCCTGACCAGTATCCTCATGGTCGACGGAATCACACTGGGCGCAAATGTCTTTGTACACCCGAAATTTACATGGCGCACTCCAAGCGACAAACTCAATATCGAACGGAAACTAATGGCGCATGAACTGGCCCACGTTCTTCAATACAAACGATTGGGTTTTGTGAGGTTTTTGCGGGACTATATCAGGGATTTTTGGACGATCTTCAGCAAAAAGAAAAAATGGAGCCCTCGAACGTGGTTCGAGTCCTATTTGGAAATTCCCCACGAGATCGAAGCTCGCAAATTGGCTGATGAATTCATTGACTGGGTCGATACACCAGAATCAGGAATATCGTAAAAATCTACTTTTCCTTAGTAAACTCGAAATTTACTTTCTTTTTCTCAAATTCCTCACGGGCGATGGTCGTCGGCTTGACCTTCCTCGGATCCATATCTACTCTCGGCAATGCCCCGCGCTGAATCTGCTTCGCACGCTGTGCCGCAAGAAGTATAAGGCGATATTTAGAATCGATCTTTGGTATCTTCTTTGGATCGACTTCTACCGGCTTCATTTCCTGCTCTTCAGGCGCTTCCTCTAATTCCAATTCCTCGGTCATATTAAATCTTTATCTCCAGTTAATCTTCAATTGCGTTTTCAAAAGAGTTAAGAATATCGCGAATCCGGGTTTCTTGTCTATCTGTCCGCAGCCTTTCTCCACGAAATACGGTCTTTAATTCATCCGCCGCAATTTCTTTATCGTCATTTACAATGACAAAATCAAATTTCTTGTATTCGCTAACTTCCTTTACCGCATTACTTAGCCGAATTTTAAGATCGGACGCGCTTTCTGTTTTTCGATTTAGTAGTCTACTTTTGAGGACATCGTAGGACGGAGGAAGAATGAAAATATTTACCGAGCCTTTTACCTTGCTGCGGACGATTTCAGCACCCTGCACATCGATCTCGAGAATTATATCGTTTCCGGCATCGATCTCTTTTTCCACTTGAGATTTTGACGTACCGTAAAAATTTCCGTGCACCTCTGCGTATTCAAGGAACTCGTCCTTATCGATCAGGCTCTTGAATTCATCCACACTGACAAAAAAATAGTTTTTTCCTTGAGCCTCACCTTCTCTAATCTCGCGCGTCGTATACGAAACCGAATAGCTAAGGTTAGAGATGCCCTTTCGCGCTTCCCGAATAAGCGTGCCTTTTCCGCCTCCCGAGGGCGAACTTATGATAAACAGAGTTCCCTTCATAATATCTAAACGAAGATCTCTTGCGCCGACTCCATAGCCAAATACTCAGGCGATTTTACCCATTATTCCGGCAGCCCACTTGTCGTCTTTCTTGCGAAGGTTTCGCAAGGCGTGCTTAATTATCCACTTCCTGGAATTCGTCGGATTCGTGGCCCACTCCTCGATTATTTCCTCGGCACAATGACGGTTTACCTTGAGAATATCATTCAAACTGTTGGCAACGGATTTCTGTACAAATTTCGAATCATCATCCTTCAAATTCTCAATGATCTTGATTATTGGGGCGGGATCCTCTGCGAACATCTCGAGTTTCTTTGCCCATGGAAGTTTGATCCGGATCCCTTCACTCGCCAGGCGACGCAAATGAACATTAGGACTTTTTGACCATTTCCGCATTTCGCGAAGCGTTTTTGTCTGATGCATCTCCAGGAATGGCCTGATCGCGTATTCACCGGTATTTCTCTTTGTGATCTCACCGATTGCATCGATCGACTCATCGGGATGCTCTAGGCCATATTTCTCGACAAATTTTGCGATCGGCATAACCCAGTACCACTCGGTAAACATCCCGGTTTCGTTTGGGTTCTCCGGACCAAGTATGCTAATCAACAACTTTAACTTTGCGCTATAACTGCCTGATAGATAGCGGTTTAGCGTATCTGCGATTAACTCAACTCGGTCTTTTAGTTCAAGCTCCCGGCTCTTCTGCTTAATTTCACTAATAAACGAATTTGAGTCAAAACGAGGCGAACTATCCTGTATTTTTTCAGCCAAAAGCTTTGCCAGTTCCCAATCAAACCACTCTTTTAACTTCTTCGCCATTTGCGATCTTCCACTATTCTACATACCTTTGTAATCGGGCCCGCCTCCACCCTCCGGAGTTACCCAATTGATGATCTGATACGGGTCCATCACATCGCACGTCTTACAGTGGACGCAGTTTGAGAAATTCACCTTTAATTCCTTCCGCCCGCTTTTCGAATCTTCCTCCATTTCATAAACTGCGGCCGGACAGAATTTTTCACACGGATTTCCGTATTCCTCCACGCAGCGGGTCGCACAAATCTCGGTATCGAGAACGCGCAGGTGAGACGGCTGGTCTTCATCATGAGCAACTGCCGCATGGAACACGTCGGTTTCCTTGTCAAAGGTTATCTTCTTGTCAAACGGCACATCGGCATAACGATCCGCGGTTCCATTTGCATTTTCGGCATACTCCTCGACCTTCATCATACGCTCATGGCCGGCAACGTGGTGTTCCTTTGGCATGAATCCCCATGCCAACCCGCCGGTTGCAAACTGCAGACCGGTGTTAAGCAGCGCCGACCAACGCCCCTTTTGAAAGGCCGCGTGAAAATTCCTAACCGAATAAAGCTCGTCGTAAATCCAGCTGTGATTGATCTTTTCTTCAAATGAGCGAAGCCCCTTCGAGGAATAGTCCTCTTTTTCGAGGGCTTCCAAAATCGTTTCCGCGGCAAGCATCCCTCCTTTCATCGCGGTATGTATCCCCTTTATTCTTTGCGAATTCAGAAAGGATGCACAATCGCCGACCAACAATACACCATCCGCATAAAGCTGAGGCATTGTATAATACCCCCCGGCATTGATCGTCTTCGCGCCGTATTTGATCATCTTACCGCCGGCGAGTATTTTGGCGATCTCCGGATGGGTTTTGAACTTTTGAAATTCTGAGTGCGGATCGATATTCGGATCAAGATAATCC
>JABDJV010000322.1 GCA_013003295.1 Pyrinomonadaceae bacterium
GCCGCAGATCTTAACCTTTCATTTTAGTTCGTTAATCTTAGAAAAACGAGAGACCGTAAAATGAGTTTACAAGATCAATTAAACGAAGATAGCAGGATTACCCTTCCGGAATTATTGAAAAAAATGACGGACATGGGCGGTTCTGATCTACATATCACAACGAAAAGCCCGCCGCAGGTTCGTATTCACGGACATCTCAAACCACTAGACGGCTACGATGCTTTTTCGCCTGACGAGACCAAGCGTCTTGCATATTCGGTTTTAACTGATTCTCAAAAGCACAGATTTGAAGAAAACCTGGAGCTTGATTTTTCTTTTGGTCTCAAGGGAATGTCTCGTTTTCGTGCAAATCTCTTTAACCAGAAAGGTGCGGTCGGAGCTGTTTTTCGTGCGATTCCCTACGAGATCTTAGGTTTCGATAAGCTTGGCCTACCGCCCGTGGTTAAGGATCTATGCAAAAAGCCGCGTGGATTGATCCTTGTTACCGGTCCTACCGGTTCCGGTAAATCAACAACGCTGGCATCAATGGTCGATAAAATAAACCAGGATCGTCACGAGCATATACTAACGATCGAAGACCCGATTGAATTCCTCCACGAGCACAAGAATTGTGTTGTTAATCAAAGGGAAGTCAGTTCGGACACGCACGGATTCAGCGATGCGCTTCGAACCGCACTTCGGCAAGATCCCGATATCGTCCTCGTTGGTGAGATGCGTGACCTGGAAACGATCGAAATGGCACTCCGAATCGCTGAGACGGGGCACTTAACATTTGCAACGCTTCACACAAATTCGGCGTCCGCTACGATCAACCGTATTATCGATGTCTTTCCGGCTGGACAACAAGGGCAGATCAGAACGCAGCTTTCACTGGTTTTAGAAGGAATTCTTTGTCAGTCACTGTTGCCAAAGGCCTCTGGCGAGGGACGCTGTATGGCGATGGAAGTAATGGTTCCCAATTCAGCTATCCGAAACCTGATTCGTGAAGACAAGATCCACCAGATCTACTCGATGATGCAAACCGGTCAGGACAAATACGGTATGCAGACTTTCAACCAGGCCCTTGCGACTCTCTATCACAAGCGTCAGATCAAGCTTGATGTTGCAATGCAAAGAACTTCAAACGCTGACGAGCTTCAGAATCTGATCGAACGCGGTGCCGGAACAAACGATCTTTACGGAAATGGTCCGAAAGGCGCACCCGGAAAGGGTAAGCCCCATCCGAGCCCATATATGAAAGGACGACCGATCGGAAAACGTCCAAGCTAAGAAAGACTTTTAATTTACAGGAGCTAAATAGAAAATGCCTACATTTACATATAAAGGACGTAATCGGCTTAACGAGATCGTCGCCGGTGAGCGGGAAGCTGCCAGTCAGGATGAGCTTCGTGCAATGCTTAAGCGCGAGAAGATCGTTATTACCGAAGCGTCAGAAAAAGGACGCGAAATAAGAATACCGAAACTCGGAAGAACCAAGAAAAAGGTTAAGGCCAAAGATCTTGCTATCTTTACGAGACAGTTTTCGGTGATGATCGATGCCGGTTTGCCTCTGGTTCAGTGCCTGGAGATTCTCGGAAACCAACAGCCAAACCAGTTCTTCAAGGACACGCTCCACCAGGTTCGCGAAGACGTCGAGCAGGGCGGAACGTTGGCGGCTTCATTGAACAAGCATCCGAAGGTTTTTGACGCGCTTTATACCAACATGGTCGAAGCTGGAGAAACCGGTGGTGTACTTGATTTGATCTTGCAGCGTCTGGCTACTTTGATCGAGAAGGTTGTTAAGTTAAAGCGAAGTATCGTTTCGGCTTCGATCTATCCTGCTGCGGTCGTATTTGTCGCGATCGCCGCCGTTGCGATCATCATGGTCGTAGTGATCCCGCAGTTTGAGATGATCTTTATGGGTCTTCTTGGTCCCGGCGAAGCTCTTCCGCTTCCAACCCGGATCGTTATGGCTATCAGTAATTTCCTCGCCGGATGGGGTGGTTTGATCTCGTTGATCGTGATCATCGCCACCGCCGTTGGGACGAGTTTCTACTACAAAACGCCAAAAGGAAGACTTCACATCGATACACTTCTCTTGAAACTTCCTATCTTTGGACCGATTCTACGAAAGATCGCTGTCGCACGATTTTCGAGGATTCTTTCAACTCTTATGTCGTCGGGTGTTCCGATTCTTCAATCATTGGAGATCACCGCAAGAACAGCCGGTAACGTTGTGATCGAAAACGCTATCCTTAAGGTAAGAGAAGGCGTCGAGCGCGGTGAGAGCTTTGTTGAGCCTCTTAAGGCAACCGAAGTATTTCCCGACATGGTTGGCCAAATGATCGGCGTCGGTGAACAAACCGGTGCGATGGATGCGATGCTCGGAAAAATCGCTGACTTCTACGAAGATGAAGTCGATTCAGCAATTGCTGACCTTTTGGCAATGATCGAGCCAGTGCTGATCGGATTCCTTGGTATAACCATCGGTTCGATCGTTATCTCGATGTACCTGCCGCTGTTTACCCTGATCGGTAAACTCGCCAACGGAGGAGCATAGAAAACCAATATATCCTGTCCTTTGACGTTAGCTAACTGCCGATCGTAATGGACAGGTCAAAACCATAGCTCTGATTTGGAAAGTGATTCATTTGAATCACTTTCTTTTTTTGTGGTCGGTTCGATCGATAGAAAAACTATTTCCAAGTGTCGATTATTTTCGATATTATTGAAGAATGAGAATTAACGGACTGCTTCTGACACTTGCTGTACTGATCGTTTCCGGTTGTATCTCTTCGCCTGCCCCAACCGGACTGGCCGATGATCAGGTGATTTCATCAAACGCGATAGGATCCGCAGGTGAAAAGAAAAACGGCTCAGGAGAAACTAAATTTAGAGTCGAGACCGTTGCAACTGGTTTAAGGGTTCCCTGGGGATTTGCTTTCCTTTCGGAGGGAAATATGCTTTTTACAGAACGGCCCGGCAGCGTTCGTATGATCGAAACCGGTAAGCTCAAAGAAAACGTTATTTTTGAAGTTCCCGATGTTGAACCCTCAAGTGAGAGCGGTTTAATGGATATATCGCTGCATCCGGACTTTGAAAATAACAAGTTTGTTTATCTTGCCTATGCTTACAACGAAGATGGGAAGCACGTAAAAATTGTCCGCTATAAGTTTGATTCGGAAACGCTAAAAGAAGACAAGATCATAATTGATAAAATCCCCGCTGCTCCGAATCATGCCGGAACACGGGCAAGATTTGGTCCCGACGGCAAACTCTACGTTACGACCGGAGACGCTACCGACTGGAATTTAGCCCAAAAAACAGATTCTCTCGCTGGAAAGACGCTTAGGCTAAATGATGACGGGAACGTGCCGGAGGACAATCCGTTCTTTAACGACAAAAAGTACAGGCCGGAGATCTGGACGATCGGACACCGCAATGCGCAGGGATTGGCCTGGCAGCCCGGAACAAACCTGATGTTTCAGACTTCCCATGGCCCAAGCTACTTTGAGGGCAAAGGCGGGGGCGGCGACGAGGTAAATATAGTCGAAGCCGGAAAGAATTATGGCTGGGCAGAGATCAGCCATAACGAAGAGCGAGAAGGGATGGAATCTCCGCTGCTTGAGTATTCCCCGGCGTGTGCACCCGCGAGCGGTATGTTTTATAACGGCGATAAATTTCCGGGATTTAAGGGCGATTTCTTCTTCGGGTGTTTGCGCGGGACAAGGATTATTCGTGTAAAACTCGACGGCAGAAAAGTGATCGGCCAGGAAAATTTTCTCGAAGGAAACTTTGGCAGGATTCGTGAAATAGCCGAGGGGCCAGACGGATATATATACTTTTCGACCTCAAACCGGGACGGACGGGGAAATCCGGCAAAAGAAGATGACCGGATTCTGCGGTTTGTCCCGGCCGAATAAAGTATCTGAAAGGATAGGTCGTTTCGAAGTTGAATGAATTTCAAAACTTTTGTACGGAATCCTCGTAAAATACTCAGCGATACTTATTTACCTTTTTTTGCATCCAATCTTTGGTTTAAGAATACCGCAATAAAATCAGGAGTTATTTAATGAAATTATATTCGAGATCTATTTGGCAGCGATCGTCTGCCATTTTAATGCTGGTAGCTATGCTGAGCGTCCAAGGTATTGCTCAAATGGCTGCAAAAACTGCAACTGTCACGAAACCGGCCTCGCTTTCAAAGGTCGAGCGCGAACTTACGCGGAACATTAGTCTTGATTCCATCAAGGCCTACACAAATGCACTCGCCTCAGATGAGATGGAAGGCCGCGGAACGATGCAGCCGGGAGGCGACAAAGCGGCGAATTGGATCGCCGACAAGTTCAAAGATCTTGGGCTAAAACCTCTCGGTGATAACGGCACATATCTTCAATTGATAAACTTCAAGCAAACCGAAATGGCACCGGAAACCACATTTCAGGTGGGTGATGAGAAGTTTAAACTCGGGAAGGAATATGGTTTTACGCCGCTCCCATTCAAAAAAAGCGATAAGAATATAACCGCCGATATGGTTTTTGTCGGGTACGGGACCCAGGCTTTTAATACGGGGGCAAGCGCGGATGCTCTTGGAAATATCCGCGGCAAGGTAGTTGTATACATCAACGGTCCTCCGGCGAATTTTGACAAAGAGCGTTGGGACAAAATGAACGGACAATCGCTGATCTTTCAGAGTCTTGCCGTCGGCGGCGCAAAAGCGCTTGTCGTGCTTGGAAATGGTCGAAAAGATGATCAGATCGACACCTATGTAGATTATTTTGGTCGTCGGCAGATCTCACTAGCCGACGAAAAGCCGGCATATGCGCCGATTCCGATTCCGCCGATGATCATGATCACGAGGGCAACTGCTGAAAAGCTTTTCAGCAAATCGGGAGCCGAATTCAAAGATTTGATGGTTCAGGCAGAAGCGAAGGATTTCAAGCCGATCAACTTGAACCAACAAGCGACGATCGTCGAAAAATACAAGACTTCGACCGGAACAAGCAGCAATGTAGCGGGCTATATCGAGGGATCGGATCCGAAGCTAAAAGCCGAGGCAGTTTTGTTTTCTGCGCATTACGATGCCTACGGAATCGAAAATGGGCAGATATTCAATGGCGCAGCAGATAATGCGCTGGGAACATCTGAAATGATCGCGGTCGCTGAGGCCTATTCAAAAATGAAACCGAAACCAAAACGCTCGATGATCTTTCTGGCTGTGACCGGTGAGGAATACGGGCTATACGGCTCGAAATACTGGGCGGATAATCCGACATGGGAGCTATCTAAGATCGCCGGAAATTTGAATCTGGACGGGATCGGTACTGAAGTTTATGGGCCGGTCAAGAATATGGTTGGTTTTGGCGCAGAGCATTCGACGCTTGGAGCGATGCTTGAAGACGTTGCGAAATCCTACGGGATAAAACTCATGCCCGACCCGCAGCCTGAGGAGAAGGTTTTTACACGCTCTGATCACTATTCTTTTGTAAAGAAGGGAATTCCCGCGCTGATGCTGATGGGTGCGCCTGAGGGCACAAAAGAGGAGATCGTTGCCAAGATAAAGGCCTGGGAAAAAGTGAATTATCACCAGCCGACGGACGACGTTATGGACAACTGGCATTGGGAAGGTGCAAAAACGGTCGCGGACATGATGGGAATCTTAGGTTTAAGAATTTCAAACCAGGAGAAGGCTCCGACATGGCTTTCAACATCCGAGTATTCGAAGATCGATCGGAATCCTGCTACTGAACCTAATGATAAGAACTAATTAATTGCGACAAGAGAATAAACCGCGGTAGATGCTTAGGCATCAGCCGCGGTTTATTTTTTTTGGCGATCGCCTATTTCGCGAGTTTCGATTCGCCTTTTACATATTTGTCGTACCAGCCCAGAAATCTTTCAAACCGATCTTTCTGAAAAGTTGGCCGGCGAATTCCGTGGTGCTCACCCGGATATACAACGAGCTGAGTTTCTCTTCCGAGTCGCTTCATTGCCTGATACATCTGTTCAGAATTTAAAATAGGAACGTTCCAATCATTGGCGCCCCCGATCCAGAGGGTGGGTGTTGTGATCTTATCAACCTTATTAAACGGCGAGATCCTTTCCCAGGCCGCGGCATTTTCCCAGGGAAGACCGAGCTCGATCTCCCACCACATTTGATAATGGTCGTGGCCATAGTTTGCGCGGTATAGCGCTTCGCTTGCTCCGGAAACCGCACCCTTGAACCTGCCGGTCTGCGTAATTACGTAATTTGTTAAAATCCCGCCGTACGACCAACCGCCGACTCCCAATCTGTCCGGATCGGCGTAACCCTTCGCGATCGCGTAATCGACGCCGGCATTCACATCCTGGAAATCCAAATTTCCCCAATCGGCGAATAGTGCATAGGAAAAGGCCTGTCCGTAGCCTGATGAGCCGCGCGGATTTGTCTCCAGGACAAGATAGCCATTCGCTGCATATAGCTGGGCCCAATAGCTAAAGCTAAATGTATATTGGGATACCGGTCCGCCGTGGATTCGCAAAATTGTTGGGTATTTGAGAGAGGGGTTATAGCCGATCGGTTTGTACAAGAAACCTTCGATCTCCGTTCCGTCTTTGCTTTTAAAGTGTATGTTTTCGGGCTTGGAGAGCTGAAACGTATCGAGCAGTTTCTTGTTTGTAAAAGTTAGTTGCCGCAGCCGCCGGTTACTAAGCGCAAAAATCTCCTCGGGTTGATCGGGTTTGCTGATCAACGGAGCTATCACATTACCGTTGAGCGAGAAATCGCGAACGATCGTTTCGCCGGTGATCATACGGTTTATTCGCTTACTTGAAATGTCCACTGAAGCCAAATGCTGCTCACCGCTATCCTCGAGCAAAAACACAACTGATCTTCCGTCAGCCGAAAATTTTGGCCTGCGAATATTCCGGTCGAGACCGTTGGTCAGGATCGTAGGAGTTCCGCCGCCTGCTGGAATCGTAGCGAGGCGGTTTGTTGCATACCAGAGAGTTTTGAGTGGAGCGGTTATGGTCAGGTATGCGATCGTTTTTCCGTCCGGACTCCAGGAGGGGTTTGAATCTTCACGCGAGTTTTTTGTTACCTGCAGCAGCGTCTTACCTTTATCCGTATTGTCTGCCGCAACTATCCAGATGTCTGTGTTTGGCAATCCATCGGGATTTTCCGAACGATTGCTGACAAACGCGATAGACTTTCCATCGGGGCTCCACGCAGGCTGCGAATCATCGTAATCACCTGAAGTGATCTGTGTTGGTTTGGCGTTCAGGTCGCCAACACTTTGGACATATAGGTGCGTTCTGAATCGATCGAGGTAACCGATATAGTCACGCTTAAATTGCAGACGGTCGATCACATAGGGTTTCGGCTTCTTGTCATCCTTTTTATCTTCGGTCAACTCTTCAGGCTTTGGATCGCGGATAAGTAAGGCGAGACGTTTCCCATCCGGCGACCATTCGTATCCGCTTACTCCCTGCTTTACGTTTGTGATCTGCTGAGCTTCTCCGCCGAGCCGGTTCAACGTCCAAACCTGTGGTTTGTTCGGCTTTCCATCTTTGTCTTTGCCTCTTCCCGCCAAAAATGAGAGATATTTTCCGTCCGGGCTCCAACGAGGATTTCCGGCAGAATATCCTTTTGACGTCATCGGCATCGCCTCGCCGCCGCTTGCGTTGACCATCCAAATACGCCGCTCGGATTTATCTTTTTTCAGATCCATTTCCGAAACCGTATATGCGATCCACTTTCCGTCAGGGCTGATCTGCGGACCGCGAACCGTTTTCATCTTGAAAAAATCGTCAACGGTGATCGCCCTTTTTGTCTGCTGCGAAAACGCAATCGTAGCTGTAAAAAATAAAACTACAACGAACAAGCTCGTAAAATTTCTTGTCTTCATCTTGGTATTATTCAATTCGAAAAATTTTTTGGGTTTCAAGATGATACACCATTAGTCGATCTTTGTTGAAGCATTTTGATCGTGAGGTTAGGTTATTCCAAGAAGAAGGCTGGAAAAGATTAAAAATCTATCTGCGCCGCTTACAACTCGATTTCCAAAAGGCAGTGGCTTCCCCATTCCTGATCGATTCACCAACCCAGCTAAAACCGCCTTTGGTGATCCCCGAAAACGTTAGCCGGGAGCCCTGTTTTTCATCACCCCGCAGCATTACCAAATCGTTCACTTCTTTTATTCCCGACCAAACCCCTGATGAGTAACCAGGCATTCGGAAAAAAGTTACCATCCACCTCTTTTCCTTTCGATCAAAGATGCGGATATTCGATGTTGAAAAATGCGGACTCCAATATTGGTCCTGAACCCCATACCCATTTAAGAAATATTTTGCGGTCCATATCGCCGGGAAACGGGTCCATTCTCCCGTTTGCGGATTGATTATCGAGTCAATGCAGTCGAATTCTCCGATCATGAACGCGAATTGATTAGTTTCCGGTGGCGCGTTGGGATTGAGCCGGCCATATGGAAAAGCCGGGGTCGGTTCGTAGCTCGATGGAACGCCGGTTATGGTTGGCCTGGTATTTCGGGCTTCCTCTTTTGATGGTGGCTGAGCTGATATTGCCTGTAGTGATGTTGTGATGCAAACAGTTGCTGCCAAAACCCAAATAATAGTTTTATACATTTCTATCGTCTTCTTTCGCACTTAAATATCCAGTTCATTACGGCTTTTCCGCCGGTTACATTTTCGGCCTTCCAGCTATAGCCGTCCTGGCCGATGTCAAAGAACGTCAAACGACTCGTGGTTTTTTCTTTTTCTAGCTGAAAAACCATATTTTCTCCTTCTTTTCCTCCCTTCCAAACTGCCGACGAGTAGGGCAAGGTCCGAAAATAGGTTATGTGCCATTGTTTAGTTTTCGGGTCGAACGCCCTTATATTCGAAGTGGAGGAAAGCGATGTCCAATTCTTGTCTTGGATCGCATAGCCGTTGAGCACGTATTCCGCTTTTCGGACAGTGTCCATTCGAAACCATTTTTTGTTTCTCGGACTAAATATCTTATCCTCACAATCAAATTCGCCGATGAGAAACTCTAGTTGTTTAGTTTCAATTGGCGCATTCGGATTTAGCCTGCCGAATGGATACGCCGGGCTTGCTTCATATTCGATCGGAACCGGTGGAATAGTTTGAAGTGTGGATTCTGTCGGATCGTTTTGGGCAGCCATATTCCCCGCTCCAAATGCTAAAACAACGATCAAAACCAAGTAGATAGGTAAGTTACTAATCATGCTATTCTCCTAAACCAGCTTCTCTTCTTATGCCCCTTTGCGACTTTGCGGGAAATGAATTCTGTCGTTAAGACTCCCGCCAGGGAGCAATCATAAATACAAAGATAAGACTCCCGCTAAGGCGCAAAGGCGCAAAATATGACGCCAATCATCTCCGGCGTTTACAACTCCTAACCCAAAACGGAATCGTACCGGCCTTTCGCTCCTTATGCCCCTTTGCGCCTTTGCGGGAAATAAATTCTTAGTACAAAGAGTCCCGCAAAATCGCAAAGAACGACCCAATCATCTTCTGCGCTTACAGCTTATTATCCAAAACGGGTTCGCCTTGCCGTCCTTGGATACGGTCTCTCCGATCCAGTCAAATCCATCATCCTTAATGTTATGAAAGGTAAGACGGCTTTCATTTTCGCCTCTCGGCGCCCGCATTACCATCTTGTCGCCTTCCTTTTTGCCTTCCCAAACGCCGGCAAAATACGTCGGAGCCGTCTGAAAATAGTTTACGATCCATTTTCCTTTCTTTTTATCAAATATACGGGTTCCGCTGGCAACCGTCGGATAACTCCAGAATCGATCCTGAATTCCGCTGCCGTTGAGAAAGTAGGTGGAATTCCATACTACCTTTCTTTCGGTCCACTTTCCGTTTTGATCGAGAATCTTATCGTCGCAATCAAATTCGCCGATCATAAATGAAAACTGCGCGGTTTCGGCCGGTGCGTTTGGATTCAATCTTCCGTAGGGATGGGAAGGGCTCGGCTCGTTCCCGGTAGGGAGCTTCGCCGCCGGCGAACCATTTTTTTGGGAGTACAGAGATTGCGATAAGATAATCAAGACGACAACTATAAATAATCCGTTTTTCAAATTTCACTCCTACATTTTTCGATAGATTTAAATTTACTAATACACTTTTATCACGCAAATTCTCATTCGTCTTGAAAAAGGTTTGAAATTTCCCTAAAAATTTTTATAAGTAATGAAAAAGATGCCCGCGATTCAGTTGTAAAACAATTGCCGGCATCTTGTATTACAGGAGCTTCGGGTCGTTTTTACATCCCGCTTAATGCTATCCCGTCCGGAACGCTGCCGGTCGCAGTTTTCCCGACCACCTCAAACTTCTTAATATCGATTTTATAAACAAGATCATCGCTGGCCGCTGTAACAAATGCGAGTTTAGAATCCTTTGAGAAAATAATTCCCCAGGCGACGCTTTCCATCGGAATTCGCTTGGTTTCTTTT
>JABDJV010000354.1 GCA_013003295.1 Pyrinomonadaceae bacterium
ATATTAAACACCAGCGGGAGCATCATTTGGGGAAAGGGTTTGAGGAAGAGTATTCGGATTTGTTGGAATTGCATGAGATCGAGAAAGTTGATGCGAAATATATGTTCGGCTGAGTCAATTGTCGCTGACGCGACAGATACCTACGTTGCTCGTTTCCGTGCCTTGAAAGGCACGGCTAAATTCACTTGATCGCTATGCGATTGTGAGAAGTGTTTTTGCTTTTGTCACAAAAAAAAAACGATTTTGTCGAATTCGAAAATCAAGGCGCCATCAGCGTTCTGTCCTGTAAAAAGTTGTCATCAACAGCGATGAACTGGTAAAAGTGTTAAGCGAAAAATCCGTTATGAGAACATTTTTATTGTGGGGTTTATTTTTCGTCTTTGTATTTTGCGCCATCTATTTCAATTGGCACGAAAATATTTTTAGAGTTGAGAAGCCTCGGGACGCCGGAAAGATTCTGTTTTGGGCGGCATTTATAGGATTCACAGCGTATTCGATTTATTGCAGCCGCCGGGAAGATCTTTTCAAAACGATTAAGATTATGTCAGGCCTGCATTGGGGAAGGCAGATCGGGATTGACCTGTATATCGGCGCTTCGATCTTTGCCTTCTTTATTTATTTGCACAGCGGATCCATTCTGGTTTTGTTGCTATGGTTATTGCCTTTGATCGCTTTTGTAAATCTCGCTACTTTGCTTTATTTAGCCATTCATTACGATTCCATAGTTGAAAAATTCCTTGGTTAATAAATGGTGAAAAAGCAATATCAATTACAACGCAACCGATTAACGTACGATTTCCAACATGCCAATAGAACCTAGAGAAACCCAATGGCTATTGAAACTGAAAAAACTAAAACCGATTTCATAGAGTTAAAAGAAGATATTTCCGCATCGCCCTTGTGGAATAAGGATCTTGCTCCGACCACAATTGAGCAGCGAACCTGGTCGACCTGGAATATAGCTGCTCTTTGGATCGGGATGAGCGTTGTGATCACGACCTACACGCTCGCCGGGGGCTTCATTTCGGCTGGGATGAACTGGTGGCAGGCGATGTTTACGATCCTCTTAGGAAACTGTATCGTCCTGATACCAATGGTTTTAAACGCCCATGCAGGTACAAAATACGGCATTTCATTTCCGGTTTTGCTGAGGACATCATTCGGAACGAAGGGGGCAAATATTCCGGCGATCCTAAGGGCGATCGTCGCCTGCGGTTGGTTTGGGATTCAGACATGGATCGGCGGAAGCGCTCTGGATGCACTGCTTGGAGCCGTCTGGGGAGGATGGGAGTCAAGTTTTTCGGTAATGGCCGGCGGAATTCCCGGACACACCTGGTTGGCTTTCTATGTGTTTTGGGCAATTCAAGTTCTCATAATATTAAAAGGGATCGAAGGAATAAAGTATCTTGAATCATGGGCGGCTCCACTTCTTCTTTTGGGCGGGGTTGCCTTGCTTATCTGGGCTTCAACGGCGGCGGGCGGCATCGGAAATGTGCTCTCAAATTCAACCGCATTGCAGAAAGAGTCAAATAGTTTTTGGATCATTTTTCCCGGGGCGCTGACCGCCTCGGTCGGATATTGGGCGACGCTTTCATTAAACATTCCTGATTTCACACGCTACGCAAAATCACAAAGATCGCAGATGCTTGGACAGGCTCTTGGGCTGCCCTTGACGATGACCGCGTTTGCGTTTATCGGCGTAGCCGTAACCTCGGCAACCGTGATCATTTACGGCGAAGCGATTCCGAACCCCGTCGAACTGATCAAGAAATTTGATTCAACGCTCGTGATCCTTTTTGCGATGATCGTGATCTTCGTTGCACAGCTCTCAACAAACATGGCGGCAAACGTCGTTTCACCGTCGAACGATTTCTCCAATCTCAATCCAAAGCGAATCTCGTTTGTAATGGGCGGATTAGTAACTGCGGCGATCGGAATTTTAATGATGCCGTGGCAGCTAATGTCTTCAATGGGGGCGTACATTTTTACGTGGCTGATCGGTTATTCCG
>JABDJV010000363.1 GCA_013003295.1 Pyrinomonadaceae bacterium
CCTCTTCCTCAAAGTCTTCCAGCATTTTTCGTCCGAGTCCTTTGAGCTTTGACTCGCGGCGAACAACGAGAAGCTCCAGCTCCCAGGTATGACCGGTATATACCTCCTCCCCGATCGTCCATGCCAATACCTCATCCGAATCATCCAGCGCTATCCTGCTGATCTTTGTCTTTTTTAGTGAATCGTTGAGCGTCTCGGTGCATTCCTCCATTGTCGACCAGGCTTCCGTGCCTGTATCGCTAAATCCATCAAACAAGATGTCGGCCATTTGCCGATTCAGATGCTCATTCTTTGTCGCGTCAATTATCCGCATTTAGAGTTCTGCGATCTTGTTCACGGTTCGCCAATTGCGGCCCGTAGCCGGGGTTTTGAGTTTGTTGTCGATATATTTTTTTGCCAGGATACTTTGCATAAAGCCCTTTTTTGAAAGTGCATAAATATCGCGCCCGTTAACAAAAAACCTCTCGTTTTCATTATTGTGTGAGAGAAGCATTTCAGCCTTTTCCTCGGGAAGCGGCTCCTTTAGGAATACGAGGAATAGCTTTGTATCGTCAGTGTGGTCTTTTTCGAATGGGTTCTTTTTTATTGCCTCCCGAACTTCTTCAATTGTTCGTATCATGACGTCTATTTCGAGAGAGAATTTTTCCTTAATGGCTTTTGCAAGCTTGTTTACAATAGTCTCGTCCTTCGTTTTCCTCGAATCGAATGCGACATTCCCGCTGGCAATATAACTCTTCACATTTTCAAATCCGAGCGATTCAAACATCGGTCTGAGCTCGTCCATTTTGATCTTATTGTGTCCGCCGACATTTATGCCGCGAAGGAGTGCTACGTATCTCATATTGCTTTTGCCCGGATAACCCAGGTCATACAGCCTGCCGGGTGGTAATCACCAGTTTTTATAAGTTGCCCCGAATTCATAAGTGGGCCGGAGTCTTATATTTTGCCCCGTGTTTGTAAGTTGCCCCGAGTTTCATAAGTTGCTAGGGGCTTTATAACTTGCCCCGAGTTTTATAAGTTGCTAGGAGCTTTATATCTGGCCCCGAGTTTTATAAGTTGCTAGGGGCTTTATACTTGCCACGGGTTTTATAAGTTGTTCCGAGCTTTATACTTGCCACGGGTTTTATAAGTTGCCACGAGTTTTATAACTTGCCACGAGTTTTAACTCGTGGGGAAGGGGCAATAAAGAACTTTCGGCTTAAGACGAACAACTCAAATAGAAGCAATCATCCAATAGCTTTAGCTAAAGCTTTTAAGGAATTAGCCATGTAAAGTTTGGCTAAAGCCTCTTCCTATCAAATTCTATCCACGGGTTAAAACCCGTGGCAAGCTATGGCAAGCTATGCAAGCTATGGCAAGCTATGGCAAGCTATGGGAAGCTATGGCACGACTAATCAATAGTTGCAACTACCTTTAATTCGATAGCGATCGGTGTCGGCAGACTGCTTATCTCGACCGTTGTCCGGCAAGGCGGATTGTCCTTGAAGTATTCGGCGTAAACCCTGTTATAGATCTCAAAGTCGTCTTTCATATTGGTCAGAAAAACGGTCACGTCTACGATCTTATCCCAGCCCGATCCCGCAGATTCGACGATAAGTCGTACATTCTTAAAGACCGAATGACACTGGGCTTCGATATCGTATGAAGTGATGTTGCCATTCTCGTCGAGTTCGACGCCGGGTATGTTCTTAGTCCCTCGCTCGCGCGGGCCCACTCCTGAAAGAAACAGGAGATTGCCAACCCTTCGTGCATGCGGATAAAGTCCGACCGGTTCAGGGGCCTCTTCGGAGTTGATCAATTGATCGGTCATAAACATTTTTGCCCGCGAAAGAACGCGAAATGAAGAAAGAAAAATTTAGATACTATTTTCAGAAACAGCTCTTTCTTTAACTCTTTGTTTTTAATTTTCGCGTCTTTTCGTGTATTTCGCGGGAATATCTCTTATTTCCTTTCACCCTCATAGACGGCGTGAGCACATTCGACAAAAAGGTCTAAATAATATCCGCGCATTTCGTCCTGGGTTAACTGGCGGGCTTCCTTTTCCGCTATGAACTTCATTAGTTCAAACGCGACTTCCTCACCTGTTTCGATTCTTATCGGTTGCGTTTCCTCTGCCATAGTTATTACCTCAAATTTCTAGTCTATATCAATCGTGTGATTCAACCACTCCGGCAATTGCGGCGGTAAGCTGAAACGAGCCACGCATGTCAGTAGCACCCGCGTGAGCAGGTGCGCCGGAAATCTAAATGCCCGGACATATAAAGCTTGGCCTTGGGACCAAGCATGTCAGTAGCACCCGCGTGAGCAGGTGCGCCCGAAATCTAAATGCCCGGATATATAAAGCTTGGCCTGCAAATCTCGATCAACTCTCGTCAGTCAAAATCCGGCAACTCACCGCCCTGCCCGTTTTCCACATAGTTCGCCGCAGTCTCTATACTCCGCTCATTCCACAGATATCTCTTGCTCCCCTTATTCGACCAAGGGCTATAATTATTCTCCCAGAATCCTTTTTCCCTCATTTTTCTAGTTGCGTATGCCTTGAAACTATTTAGAGCCTTGCTTGGGCTTTCAACTCCGATCGAGACCAGGATGTGGACATGGTTTGTCCGAACGTTTATCGCCCTCAGAATCCATTTCCGATATTCGCATACTTCCTCGATTGCTTCCCCAACCGCTATTCGCTGCCGGGCGTTTAGTGTAACCGGACTGCCTTTTAGTTGCTTCTTGTTAAATTCAGCTAAGCCTTTGTTTTCAGCCATATAGGGTGAACGATATCGATTGTGATTGCGATCTATCGAGCCGCGATTTTCGCCGTGAAGCCAAGTTCCGTAGCATCGGAATGAGATGAGGTAGGCTAGCGGGATGTCCGTGTTGTTCCACATGATTATTGTTCGTTTTGCCTGGATCGCACCCGCTTACGCAGGCGCTACTGACCTATTTTCACACAGACATTCTTTTCTTCCGTGAAAAATCTCAACGCTTCAAAACCGCCTTCACGTCCCATACCGGAATCTTTTACGCCGCCGAAAGGGGTTCGTAAGTCTCTGAGAAGCCAAGTATTTACCCAAACGATACCGCTCTCAAGTTTTTCTGCAACGCGGTGGGCGCGGCTGAGGTCTTTTGTCCAAACACTTGCCGACAGGCCGTAGCGCGTGCTGTTTGCGTAACGCAACACTTCTTCTTCAGTTTCAAATGGCATGATCGAAACGACCGGGCCAAAGATCTCCTCCTGGTTGGTTCGGCAATCGTAGGCAAGGTTTTCAATGATAGTCGGTTCGACAAAATAACCGTTTTCGCAGCGTCCCTGAAGTTTTACCCGGTTTCCACCAGTTAAGATCTCTCCGCCTTCCTCTTTTGCCAGATCAATGTATGACAGGATCTTTTCCATATGAGATTCGGACACGATTGCGCCGATATCAGTGTCCGCATTCAACGGATCGCCGATCTTCATATCTGACGTCATCGCTGCGAAATCCATTTTGAACTTTTCGTAAATAGCTTTCTCGACGAAGATTCGCGAGCCGCAAAGGCATATCTGCCCCTGGTTGGCGAATGATGAGCGAACGGTTGTCTCGAGCATTTCTTCGTAATCGCAATCGGCAAAGATCATGTTTGGATTTTTTCCGCCGAGCTCAAGCGACAATTTTTTGAAAGTCGGTGCGGCTTCTCGAGCTATCCACTCTCCGGTTTTTGTTCCGCCGGTAAAAGAGATTGCTTTGACATCCTCGTGCTGAACGATCGCGGCACCGGCCCTTGTTCCGAGCCCGTGGACGATATTCAAAACCCCTTTGGGTAAACCCGCCTCGATGCATAATTTTGAAAGAAGATAGGCGGTCATCGGAGTAATTTCGGTCGGTTTTGCAACAACACAATTTCCCGCGGCGAGTGCGGGAGCGATCTTCCATGTAAACAAGTAGAGCGGCAGATTCCAGGGGCTTATACAGCCGACGACGCCGATGGGTTGGCGCAGCGTATAGTTTATTGCCTGTCCGACCATTTGGTGGGATTCGGAAGCAAAGTGCATCGCCGCTGTGGCATAGAACTTGAAATTTGAGGAAGCACGGGGGATATCCAGGCTTTTTGCAACCTTGAGCGCCTTGCCATTATCAATGGACTCAGCTTCAGCCAATGAATCCAGGTCGCGCTCGATGAGTTGCGATATTCTTATCAAAACATCGTGTCGGTCTTCTGGCGTCCTGGTTGACCAATCCCTGAAAGCGCGTTTTGCGGATTCGACCGCATCTATCACGTCCTTTTCGTCAGAGTCGGGAATCAATGAATAGACTTTGCCGATCGCTGGATCAAAGTTGTCGAGATATTTGCCCGAAGCAGGTGAGGACAATTCACCATCGATGTAGTTTTCGATTTTCAGCATCTGGCTGCAATTATATTACATTTTCACTTTCGCGTAATACAATAGCTTGGTTAAATATGAAATCCTGTTGATCAGTAAGAATCAGGGCGGGCCGTAAACGAATTTCGAAAAAGGAGAGCCGATTCAAATTTGGCCGCCTCGTCTTCACGAGATAACGCACTCTTCGGCTCATTCAGCTTAAGGGAGAGTTTTTCTGCGACCTTTTCAGAAATATTGTCCTGGAGTGTAAACATATTTGAGAAAACAGCGTCGAACTTGTCCGACCAAATTGGGGATTTGTCGGCGACGCTGATCAACTGAACGGTCACCCGCACATTGCCATCTTCACGTTGTATGGTGCCTGTTAAAACGGCATCTACATTTAGCTCTTCGCCGATCTCGATCGGATTTCCACGGCCTTCTTCAATAAATTTTACAACCGTGCTCGTCGGAGAAATTGAGACCCGGTCCTGGCTCCCGAGTCGGGATATCAGTGTATCCGCCATGCCCAAACCCAACTTCTCGTCTTTCTCTTCGCCAATTTGAGTGAATGGAAGAATCGCGATCGTACTTATCTCAGCCGGATCTGTGACCCCGTTTTGGGAGCTAAAGAAAAAGTATCCGGCAGCTAACGCCGTTACCGTTATCAATCCTACAATCGTCAGCAAGAACGAAGAATCTTTTGTAATTCGCACGATGGGGGCAGTCGGAACCGGATCCGGTTCAACGCCGATAATTTGCTGAAAGGCTTCGGCTACTTCGATTTCATGCTTTTTGAAACCGTTGGTTTCAACGGGTATCTCATTTTCATTACTGGTGTGGATCAATGAACCGGGGTTTTCAATGAAATTCTCGGTCACGCTGCCGACAAATCGATAACCGTATTTAGGGATCGTTTCTATGTATTCTTCAGTATTTCCGGTATTCTTCAATACCTTTCTGATCATGTAGATGTGCTGAGCGAGATTCGCTTCCTCGACAAAATTCTCATCCCATATGCTGTTAAGGATCTCATTTTTTCGCAGACTCCGATCTCGGTTTTCGATCAAGAAGGCAAGCAATTCAAAACTCTTTTGAGTTAACGGCAAGTGTTTTCCATTCTTCATCAACTCCCGATTGGTCAGGTCCAACCGGAAATTCCCGAATTCAAAACAGTGGATCTTATCGGAAGACATTCTTACCTAACTCCCTGGCAAAAAATTGCTTGTCTATAGAAGGAACACCACAATCAATCTTTTTGTGACAGTTCATTGTCGAAAAACCGAAAGCTTTTGATCGTCTTCAAATTTTCAACTGGTGTTTTCAAAAGAGAAAATGCGATTTCAATTGGTATACGTAACCTGCCCCACTTTTGTTCCAGATATTATTCGCCGGAATAGCGTATTTGAAAGGAAGAAATGAAAAAAAATGCGGGAGCCGGAACAAAGTACATATTCAAGAATCTGCTTCATAGCGGTTGGGCAGGACAACGGCTTTGAAGGCAAGGCTAGTAGCTGATCCTGTGACGCTTGATAAACGAGTTAAGGGTTGAAGTCCGCATCCGAAGTAGTTTCGCCGCTTTCGCCTGGTGTCCCTGGGTTGCACGAAGGGCCTGTTTTATGAGGTTTATCTCGTATAGCTTTTTGGCCCGATAGAAGTCGATGCCGTCTTTTGGGAATTGGAGCTCGAAATTCTTAAACAGCTGATTCGTCTCAACGTCCTTCAGCGATTGAAGAACGTGGGCCGCCCGATTCAAAGAGCTTACCACTTCGCCAAGCGTTGAGATCTCGTTTTCTTGTTCCGCCGAAGAGTTGCCGTTGCTGAGTGCGATCGTCTTAAGATTCGTATTCATTTTATTACTCCCTTTTTAACTGAATAAATTACAAAAAAGCTAATTGACTAAATTGCGTCATCAGTCACAAGGCGAATCCGAAAAGTCATAAAATAACCATAAAAACGGAATCAAATTGTTATCAAATAAAAAAAGAGCCCGTCTTAACATAACTTTTACATTATATTAAGACGGGCTAAATTTGGCTTAAGTTAGAATACTAGACGTACTCCAAACCTAATTGAACGCGGAAGTTGCCACTGCCGCGGCTGATTGTAGCGGGCGTCCGTTACATATGCAGCACACGAAGAAGCTCCGTCCGTACAGGTAACTGCTCCGGCATCTCCCCGGGCATTCAGATCCCGGATCTGTGAAGCCAAACCGCCGTTAAAGATTCGTCCGATAAAGGTCAATTCATCGGTAACGCCCGGCAGCAGGAAGTTGACATCGGCATCGGATAGATCGCTTCCAAAGATCGTTCCGAATCGATTCGTTACGTTGTCCTGATTGAGCAGATTCAATACATCCACATCAAAAGCGATCGTGTATCTGCTGTCCCGCCCAAATTTGTATTTGTGCGAAACTGCCAGATCGGTTTGCGTGAACGTCTCCGTTCGGCCCAGGTCACCGCGACCGTTTAAGAACGTGGCAGCTCCGTAGAAGCTTACACGCGTCGAAATCGGTGTACCGCTCTGTCCGATAAAGAACGCCTTGACCTCGGTAGAATTGTTATTGTTTCCACCCCAGTCAAAGTTGTAGCCGCCGTTAAACTTGATGATGTGCGGGCGGTCCGTCGCCAGTCTTCCGTTGTCCGGATTACCGTCGGCGTCAAAGCCGAGGAACGGCAGATCAAAGAAACGGTTTACGTTTGGCGATGAACGGCCAAGCTCATCCGAACTTCCGAGACCCGAATAGTTTCCAAACAAGCGACTATATGTATAGCTGGCGTTGAAGAAATAATTATTCGAGAATCGCTTATCGAGCGTAAATTCAATACCGTCGTATTTGCGTTCGGCCTTTGGCGTCGGCGCAAACCCCGGGAAGAACGGTTGTGAAACAACTCCAAGGCCCGGATTGGCAATAAAGAAGTTCTCGTTACCGGCTGCATCAAATATGCCCACATCTTCGATCGCTCTATCGACATGTTTATGAACATAGCGTGCACCGATAACCCAGTTATCGCGATATTCATACTCCATTCCGAAATCGTATCCGGTTTGACGGGCCGCCAGTAGATTCGGATCTACACGGTTGTCGGCAGGATCGTTCGAAGGTACGCGGAAATCAAATGTTCCGCGGTTAGGATTCGCCAAGATCCCGGCTTTCGTATACATCGCGTCGGTATAATCCGGATTCGTTGCAAGAATGGTTACGTAGTCACGTGTAAAGGTGTCACCGCCAAACGAGCCGCGCGGCAATTCATACTTGAAACGATCGTAGAACCAACCGAATCCACCAAATACCTTCAATTTGCCGTTGCCCAATACATCAACCGCTGCTCCAATTCGCGGAGCCGGCTTGTCGCCCCAACCAAATACGATCGGAACACCTGTAGCGGAGAAGGAAGGAACGTCTTCTCTTTCGATTCTAAATCCGGGATTGATGGTCAATCGCCCGATCGTCCAGCTGTCCTGAATATAGAGGGCCTGGTTTTTACTCGATGTTGCACCGAGCGTACCGAAGTTCTGCAGATAAACATACCCTATTCCTCCGGGAACGACGGTTCCGAAGCCCCTCGATGAGCGGCCGTAGAAAAACCGGATCTCGCCGGTGGTTACATAACCCTGATCAACGTCGTTGCTGATTTGGTTTAATTGATAACCAAATTTCAGATTGTGACGTCCGCCAAAGTCATTAATGAGTACGGTGGCATCGGTATCAAAAGTCCTGCGTTCGGAAATGTCGCGGTTTGTCGCGAATACGGTTGGAACGCTGGAGAATCCTGAAGCGCAGGTTCCACCCGGTGTCGCGCCAGTGCCGGCGTTCCCGGTTATGCAGCGAACGCGCTCGATACCTGACGGAATCCCGTACGAACCTAACCGCTCATTTAGCGCTGTTTCGCCAAACCGTGCGGCTAAGATCCAGTTGCTGTTTGTCCAGGTTCCGCCAAAGTTATAGGTGGTGCTTGATCGGCGTCCACCAGTGTTGTTGAGAAACTCGGAGCCCGACTGAACACCATTTGTGGGCGGGGTGCCCGCGAGAGGTGTGATCGGAGCCAGGTCACCGTGGATACGAATCGGGTTGTAGGTATAACTTCCGGTGAGATTAAGGTTATCGCCGATTTGAGAATCCAATCGGAAGAATCCGTAGTCGCGCCTTTCGTTTCTTCTGTAACGATCCGTTACTCCATTGGTATGGGTTACATCCCGTTCGGTGGTAAAGCTTTGCAGATTGTACGCACCGAAAAACCAGAGCTTGTCCTTTAGGATCGGACCGCTTAATGACGCATTTGGGAAGAAGAATACAAAGTCATCGGCCGGAAAATCTGTGCCGGCATCGAGAGTCCTTAAAACGTTTGGATTCGGGTCGAGTACCCTGATCTGCGGCTGATTCCGGTTTTCAGTATTGCTCAATGTTGTTGCATCGCTAAAGCTGAAAAGTCCTTGATCCGGCTCCAGGCTGCTTGTACGGAATGAAGTGCCAATGCTGCCGTTAAAGTCGTTTCCGCCACGTTTTGTAACGAGCGTGATTACGCCGCCGGTCGCTCCGCCATGCTCGGCTTCGAAACCGCCTTTTTTAACCTGTACTTCCTGAATTAGCTGAAACGGAAGATTGTTATTCGAGTTTAGCTGGCCCGTTCTGAAGTTTGTAACTTCTTGTCCGTCAACGATGAAAGTGTTTTCAGCGCCGGATGAGCCTTCGATCATGATTCCCGCGCCCTTATTGTCATTGGTTACACCGGATGCGGTTTGCAAAACGGTTGTAAAGTTTGTTCCCTTGGGAATCTCTTCAAACCTCTGTGCCGTAATGTTGTCTTGAACCCGGCTGGAGGTTGTGTCTATTGCGTCAATACTTCCTGAAACCTCGACGGTGGCCGTAGCTCCCGCCGGCTGCAGCGTAAAGTTTACCGGTGTTGCAACACCAAGAGCAACCGTTGCGCTTGTTGCATTGCTGTCCGCAAAGCCGCTGGCTTTTGCCGTTAGCGTGTATGTTCCCGGGGGAACTGCCAAAACGCGGAAAGAGCCGGAATCATTAGCCGTGGCTGTCCGGCGAAATGCCTTTCCTTCGATTGTGACCGTCGCGCCGGGAATTACGGCGCCGGTACTATCGGTTACTGTTCCATTGATCGTGCCCGTTGTTTCCTGCGCAAAGCTGAAAGCAGCAAAGGTAAGGATCATGGTCGCAACCAATGAAAGTAATTTGAAATTTCTTAACATTTTATTACTCCTTTTTTGTGGAATGTTAAAGTTCCGGACGCGATCTTTGCCTGATAGATTTTTGAAATCCGCACGACAAAAATGGCGTACTAGAATTGCACAGTTAATCGGGGCAAATCTGAATCCAAAAAAATAGGAGTAAAACCTTTAAAATGCGGAGATTATTGAGTTTATCTAGTGTTTTTCTGCGGTTAGATGATTGAACTTTAAAAATATTTGAGAACGATTTGAGAATTGAATCGATTATTTTTCGGGAAAGAGGCGGATTTTGAGAAAGTTTTTAGATTTTCTTGTTTTTTTTGGAAAGATTTCCATTAATCTAGAGCGGAGATCCTGTTTTCGAACTTGCATTTTGCTGGTTTATTTTACATTCATCCAATTACTCCCTGAACTGACCTCAACCGTAAGCGGAACGTCCAGCTCTGCTGCCGATTCCATTTCTTTGACAAGGAGCCCGGTCACCTTTTCGATCTCATCGTTTGGTGATTCAAGAAGCAATTCATCATGGACCTGCATAAGCACTTTGGTTTTGAGCCCGGCGTTCTTTAGCGCCTGATCGACCTTGAGCATTGCAATTTTTACGATATCACTTGCCGTTCCCTGGATGGGCATATTGATCGCTTCACGCTCGGCGCGCGAACGAACATTAAAATTCCGGTCATTGATCGAGTGCAAATAGCGTCTGCGGCCAAATACTGTCGAAACAAAACCTTGCTCCTTAGCGACTTCCGGAGTTTCGTCCATGTATTTTTTGATACCCTTATAAGTATCATAATAATCTTCGATGACCTTTTTTGCCTCTGAGCGGGAGATCCCGACCCTTTGCGAAAGGCCGAAAGCTTCAACCGCGTATGCGATTCCGAAATTGACGATCTTTGCGAGCCGACGTTTTTCTTTTAATTCTTCATCGGTTTTTGCACCAAATATCAGTTTTGCTGTTTGCGCATGAACGTCTTCGTTGTTTTTGAAGGCCTCGAGCATTACTTCGTCTTTTGTAATGTGAGCAAGAATTCGTAATTCGAGCTGCGAATAATCGGCGGAGATGAATTTACAGCCCTCGTTCGGAATGAACGCCTCGCGAATTTTCCTGCCCAGCTCCGTTCGAATCGGAATATTTTGTAAGTTTGGATCGGTCGATGAAAGTCTTCCCGTAGCTGCGACGGTTTGATTCAAAACGCCATGGATACGGCCATCTTTGCTGACAAGTTTTGGAAGGGTATCCGCGTAGGTTGATTTCAACTTATCCAGCTCGCGAAATTCGATTATATGGTGTGCGATCTCGTAGGTTTCGCCGATTTCCTGCAGAGCATCTTTACTTGTCGAAATCTTCCCGGTTGGTGTTTTATACTTCGTCTCGATATTTAACTCCTGCAAAACTTCACCGACCTGTTTTGGCGAACCGATATTGAATTCCCGCCCCGCAAGCTTATAGATCTTCTTTGTGATCACATCAATTTCCGTCTGCAGGAAGTCGGATACGCTGTTTAGCTTTTCAACATCGAGTTTCATGCCGACCAATTCCATTTCATACAATATCGGCACCAGCGGCAGTTCAACCTCCCGATAGATCCGGTCCAGTTCATCTTCTGCAATTTTCTTGTCAAATATAGAGGCAAGCTGATTCGTAAAATCAGCACGCTCGCATGCGCGGTATTGATTCTCGGTCCAGCCCTCGGGAATCTCGGGATTGATCTCCTTTTTTAGGTTAAGACGGGCAAGTGTTTCCAGGTCAAACTTTTTGCGGCTTGAATCGATCAGGTAAGCGGCGATCATCGTATCGTTTTTCACCGATTCGGGGTCGATACCGATCTTTTTCAGCGCTGACAAATTTCGCTTCAGATCGTGAACTGATTTATCCAAAAAACCATTGCTCAGGATATCGGCGAGCGGACCGATCGCTTCTTCGCTTCCTTCCTCAAAATTTTCAATGTCAATATAATGTGAAATACCGGGTCCGGTCGCAATCGCCACTCCCAGGGGCGCATTCATATGATAGGCGCTCGCATTTTCTATTGAATTCGAAACGTCGGCTTCAAAACTCCAATTATCAATTTCCCAAAGCTTACGGATCAGTTTGTCCAGGTCGACTCGGTTGCTGATCAACTTATAACGCGCGCGCTCGGCCGAATCACCGGAGTCGTCCAATCCTGCAAACAGCGGGGCGGCATCTGCGAATTCTTTGGTGAGAGCGTTAAATTCCATTTCCTGAAATAGCTCGTAAGCCTTTTGACGGTCAGGTTTGTCAGCTTTTAGCATCTCAAGGTCGAATTCGATAGGTACCTCCAGGTGTACAGTTGCCAAATCTATCGATTGACGAATTAGCTCTTTATTGTTTTGCAGGCTCTCGCGGTAGGTTTTATGCGATACCTGATCAGCGTTTTCCATTGCGCCTTCGGCCGATCCAAACTCCTTTATCAGCTTCACCGCTCCTTTTGCCCCGATCCCCGGAGCACCCGGAATATTGTCGATCGAATCCCCCATTAAGCCTAAATAATCGATGATCTTATCAGGCGGAAGTCCGAACTTTTTCTCGACCCAGGCCTCATCACACCATTCAGTGGAAGGAACGGGAACCTTTCTCCGTATATTTTGAGAGTTTTGTTTCATGCAGATGATGTATGGATCTTTTACCAGCTGGCATAGATCTTTGTCGTTTGAAACGATAATCGCCCGCAGCTTTTGCTCTTCACATTTCTTAGCAAATGTTCCGATGATGTCGTCGGCCTCATAACCCGGCTTCTTTAAGATGGGGATATTAAACGCTTCACAAACGCGAAATATATAGGGGAGTTGGCTGGCGAGGTCATCCGGCATTTCCTCTCGGTTGGCCTTATAGTCTTCGTACGCGTCATGACGAAATGTCGGATCAGAGGTGTCGAAAACGGCCGCCACATATTCCGGCTGCTCATCAGCGAGAAGCTTTCTGAGGATGTTTGTAAATACAAAGACCGCCTGGGTAACTTGTCCGCTGCTGTTTCTCAGCGGCTCCTGGTTCCTTCCCATCGGTGCGAAAAACGCCCTGAAAATATGCGACATCGAATCTATCAAAAATACGCGTTTTGGTTTGCTCATTATGTTCTATGAACCCGTTTGAGACCGCGGATGCAAAAACTCCTAAAAAGGAACGGTCGCCGCTCGAATAAATTGAATAAGATGTTTGAATAATAGTTAAACGAATCGCCAGTTACAAGTAAGGTATTTTCGGTGTGGTTTTCAGGTGGTTTCGTTTGACAGGAAAAATGCCGTACGCTATCCTAATTTTTCGTTTCAATTGCTGATGCGAAATTTGAAAATGTGGTTTGAAACATTGCTCATTGAGTTGTTTTGAGTCAAGTGTGTGACCGGTTCGTCTAGGGGTCTAGGACACCGCCCTTTCACGGCGGCAACACGGGTTCAAATCCCGTACCGGTTACCATCTTTTTTCATCTTAGTATGCCAGTTAATTTTCGCTCGGATCTTCGAGCGAATTTTTATTTTAAATGCAGATAGGCGGGATTTCGGGTAACTATTCCGCCGGGACCCTCATCGAAGTTGATTGGTATATAATTAACTTTTGGATATGAACAAACTGATAAGAAAAACTTGGTTCGCAGCGCTTATTCTAATGGTCGGCTTCTTTTCAATCAGCGGTCAGACGCCGAGGAAAAATATTGATCGGGTGATGGTAATGCCGTTTGAAAACACCTCAAACAAGGCAGAGTTTAATTGGGTTGGAGAGAGTATTGCCGATTCCTTAACAAGTTTGCTCAATGTACCGAGCCTGAATGTAATTACCAATGAAGAGCGCAAGCTTGTTCAGCGTCGATTGAATATGCCGCTCACCGTGCTGCCGTCCCTGGCGACATCGATCAAATTGGCTCGCGAGGGAAAAGCAACGTTGCTGGTCGCCGGCTCGTATCAGATTCTCCCGGAAACACAGAATGTTGCTGCCAGCATAACTATCAAGGCAAGGGTTATTCGCGTGAATGAAGGGACCTTTCTTGCGGAGACATTACCAAACGGCCGGCTGGAGATTCGTGAGATCAATCTAAGAGATGCTTTGGGAAATCTGCAGACGATCCAGGGCCAGCTCGCTTACCAGATCCTCCTGCAGCACGACAACAAGTCACTATCAGTTTCGCGTAATGAGCTGATCGATTCGGCAAACAAAGTTCCTTCAAAAGCATTTGAAGCATACATAAAAGGTCTGTTGACCCCGTCTTCTGATCAGGACACGCGTG
Organism: Pyrinomonadaceae bacterium; assembly: GCA_013003295.1. Lineage (GTDB taxonomy): Bacteria > Acidobacteriota > Blastocatellia > Pyrinomonadales > Pyrinomonadaceae > Aridibacter. Next base: position 13,762 of record JABDJV010000363.1, read on the forward strand.
CAAATTACTTTAAGAACGCGATGCTTATCTACGAAGAAGAGAGAAAGGGTAAGCTTTTTGCCGATGCTGCGCTCGAACTCGGCCATCTTTATCTAAGTAAGAATCAAAACCAAAATGCGATCGCTTATTTTTCCAGGATCCCGAATGATAATCCCCATTATGCCGAAGCGGCGTTTTACACCGGATTGATCCAATGGAGACAGAAGCGCTACGACCAGGCGCTTGCGGTCTTGAGGCCGCTTGCAGATGACTTAAAACTCATCAGCGTTTACAACACACTTGGTGCGATCGCCATTCAGGCATCGCTGTCACAGAAAAAGGATGCGGTGAAGGCTGAGGCCCTTTTAGTGGAGGGGATCGGATATTTGGAAAAAGCAGCCGAATCGACCGATAAAGAGCCGAATGTCTTTTTCAATCAGGGCTTTGCCTTGTTTCTTCGCAAAGAATACAAACAGGCTGCTGAAAAACTTCGTCCGGTTTTGGCCGGAAATCCGCGCGACGGCGAAGCGTATTTTCTCCTCGCGAAAACTCTTCGGAAACTTGGCGACGAGGCCTCGGCAGATTTTGACAATCAGGCGCGCCGGTTTTTGACGGAGAATAACCGCTACGCGAGTTTAGAAAATAGTTGGAATAAAGAGGAATTCGACGGTATTAAAGTTAGGTTAAGCCAACCAACCCGCAGGGAATTTGTCAGTGTGGTTCTAACTAAGAATAGAAACGACGCAGCGATCTCTACGCCCGTCAGTGAAACCGCTGCGCTGATCAAAAAAGCGCAGGCAGAATTTGAGGCAGGACGAAATGAATCTTCAATGACGATTCTTCGACGACTTTTGGTAAGTGAGCCGATGAATGCCGAGATCTACCTCCTTCTTGGAAAGATACATTTGCGTCGGGGAGATCTGGATCAGGCAACCGATTCTCTAAAAACGGCTTATTTTTGGAACAGCCGATTGGTCGAAGCTCATATTTTGCTGGGGCGCATTTTTATTCAGAAAAAGGATTGTCTGCAGGCGCAAAACTATTCCAGATCGGCGCTTGAAATCGTGCCCGAAAGCGAAGATGCCCTGGCATTAGAGCGCCAGGTAGAGCGATGTAGCAAATAGTGTAACTTTTTTCGGTATAAATCGACTCAAAATTCGTTTCCATTCCTACGGAAAATGCGGGTTTTGGGTCACTTTTTGTGCCTCGATTGCCCGTAATTACAGCGCCTTGACATAACTTTACGAATCGTAAAGCTCGAATGGGAAGTTTTGGCACGCAATATGCTTATACAAAAGTGGCTAGCTTGATGAAGTTAATCAAGACCTACCGCCATCACTTCAACAAACGTGGTAAGCCACTACGTTTGACCACCTTCCGAGCGTTCCTACAGTTGTCCTTCCTATATGAGCCGAGTCGAAAAGACTCGGCTCTCCTTCTTTTAAAGCCTTTTAACATAAGTGTTTGAAGGAAGACATGGAATTCGATCATTTTGATCAAATGGGTTTTGTGAAATCCCTGTAAATTGAAATCAATTTGACCTAAAGGATGGATCTAGAGGATTTAGTGACAAATATCGTCACAAAACGTCTGACAATTAGTGCCGAATCTTGTCAAAATGAATGGTTCGGCTGCAAAAAAATCATTCAATTTGACCGAATTATCACAAACGCCCATATCTGCTAAAATGCCGATATGGGATTTTTTAACAAAATCACCAGCCGTATGCCGTCGTTAAAGGCGATATTGCTTGCAATACTGTCGGCGATCCTGCTTATTCTGGCATTCCCGGATTTCGAACTCTGGTTTCTTGCGTGGTTTGCCTTGATCCCCCTGTTTGCCGCATTAAATTCCCAAAAAGACTCGTCATTCGCATCCGCTGCCGTTGCCTGGATATTCGGAACTGTTTTCTATTTTGGAACCTGCTGGTGGCTTACCTTTGCGCCGATAACCTACGCGGGATTTCCAGCGCTTCTTGCATACTTTTTGTTGTTTTGTGCGACCGCTTTCGTCGGGTTGTACTCGGCCCTGTTCGCAGCCGTCTTTTCGTTGTTACTGCGACGCTTTGGCAGCCAGGGAATTCTCTTTGCGCCTTTTTTATGGACAGCGATCGAGTTTCTGCGTCTTTGGACATCCGGGAATTTTTGGAATTCGATCGGATACTCGCAGGCCTTTAGCCCGTTTTTGGTCTACGCATCATTCGGGGGAGTTTTTCTCGTCGGATTCTTCGTCGTTCTGATGAATGCCTGGGTTTTTTGGCATCTCCGTAAGCTGATCGAGAAGGGAACGGATTTTTCACTGATTCATCCTAATAAACTGGTTGATACGGTAAAAAACATTGACTTTAAGCTGAGTAATTTTACGGATCCAAAAAGCGGCTTTTTTGTGATTTATGAAACGATCTATACGGTTATTCCGTTTTTCTTTTTCCTTGGGTTAACACTATTTATCTCGGACTACTTGGTAAAAGCACCGCTACCGTTTGAAAACAGCGCAAACGCAAACGTTGTCGCAGTTCAGCCAAATGTTCCGATGAGCGGACTTAACCGCTCAAAATGGCGATCATTGCGTGAGCGGCAGGCTCGCCTCGCCGAAACCGCGCTCGCGAAACCCAATTTCTTGGGTGTTGCGAGGCGGCAGGCAAAGATCGATGCTTTGCCGGAGGACCTGGAAAAACGCACACGATTTTATGAAGAGCTTGCCTTAGAATCTTTCAAAAACGATCAGACTACCGTGATCCTGCCGGAATCGCCGATGAATTTTCAGTACGCCGAGGATCCGGAATTTCGAGCTTTCATCAAGGATTTTGCGTCACGAAACAGTGTTTCCGTCTTATTTAATTCGGCTGAGCCCGATGCGCGCAGGGAATACGGGTATTTCAACTCGGCGGTCTTGGTAAATGAGGCCGGGGAAAAAGTAATTCAATACGACAAAATCTATTTGCTACCTTTTGGTGAGTTCGTACCGCTTCCGGAGCCGTTAGCGCAGTTCGTGCCGACGATGGTCGGTCGGTTTTCACCAGGTGAAGAGTACGATCTTCTCCCTTTTGGAGACGCAAAGGCGGGAATAATGATCTGTTTCGAATCGCATTTTCCATCATTGGCAAGGGAATATGTTCGCGGCGGCGCCGATGTTTTGATAGAAATGACAAACGACGGATATCTTGGAAATACGTCGGTTTTACGTCAGCATCTTGCCAGCGCGACGTTTCGTGCGGTGGAAACGAATCGCCCGGTGATTAGGGTAACAAATGTCGGGATTACGGCCTATAT
>JABDJV010000381.1 GCA_013003295.1 Pyrinomonadaceae bacterium
TTCAGGTTTTCTTTCGAAAATCTCTCCCGGTCTTCCTTCGAGAGTTTTTCGAGGTCAAGCTTTTGTTTTCCCTTGCCGTTGGCGAGGTAATAGCTGCTCATTCCATGAAGATAAAAGATTTCGTCGATCTTTGAGAAGGTCGGATGGGCAGCAAGGGTTTCGTCCGTGCGCATAAGCACCGCTTTGTATGCTTTTCTCAGCTTGAAATACTGCCAGGCAACATTTAAGTTATGGGCCGCGTCCGCTTCCAAAACCTTATCGATCGAAAGGGTCTCTTTACCACTCTTCGGTTTTTGAGCAAAAGCCGCGACCGAGAAAAGCACGACGACTAAACCAATTGTTAAAAATACTTTTTTCATAACTTTTAGTAGAGATGTTAGTTTATCCCAAAAGGTTTCCCGACTGGAACGCAAGCGGCTCGCTTCGAATGAGCGCCTTAGCGCGAAAATAAAGAGAGAGTTCCCTTTACTTGAATCAAAACTAATCTTATCAAACTCTTCAGAACATCGTTCGTGCTACGCACTCATTGCGGGCAGGGATGCCCGCGCTCCGGGTTAGGAAGCCTTTGCGTAGTATATCTCTTCATATGGCTGGAGTACGACCCAACCTTGCCCGTTAAATGCGAGTTGAAAAGATTCGCCGCTCCCGCGTCCAAAGAGAGTCTTTAGCGAGATATCGGTTTTGATCTCCGGCTGCAGCGAGCTCGACCAGGCTATCGTCGCGTTGGGATCGGTATAAACCGGACTATTCGGATGGACCGCTATCGTAATCGGATCAAAATGAGTCGTGATCGCCACCCGACCGGTACCCTGAATCTGCATATTAAACAAACCCCCAGCCGCCATTCCGGCCATACGCTTCATCATTTTTATGTCCCATTTTATCGAATCGTCAAAGGCCAGAACATTATTACCGTTAACGAACAGCATCTCATCCTGAAGCGAGAGAATGCGTACCTTTTTACCGTTATCAGCAAAATAAACTTTTCCCTGGCCTTCGGCCTTCATCATCGGGTTTGCTTCGCCCGTGACGGCCTTTTTGAACATTTTGCCGATTCCGCCTTCCATCACGCCCTGGCGTTCAAACTTCACATTGCCGTTATAGCCGATCATCGAGCCGAGTTTGGCCCAAACCCTTCCGTTAAGATTCACTTCCAAAAGATATGGGTTCTCGAGTTCGAAAGGCTCACGCGCAGAATCATCCTGTGCGGTTTCGTTTAGAAAAGTATTTATCGAATATTTGCTCATTTTATGCTCCTTAAAATTACCGGCTGGAAGAAATTTACCACAGAGGACAGAGAGAACACGGAGTTATAAAATCGTTCGACCAATTTAAGAACTTTCAAAACCGTGACGAGCAATAACTACTCCTCTGCGCCTCTGCGGTAAAGATCTTTGTTATTTATTCGGATTATATTTTCCGATTATGGCGTTCAGTTTCTTCGCCGTTTCGGGATTCCAATGGTCGGGCTGCGTAAAGATCGCACTTTGCGTCGCACCTTCAAATGGATTGGGTGTTTCTTTTCCGTCAACCCGTTTCACCGCCTCTTTCAGAACGAGTTGGGCATTTCGGACGTTTTTTGTCAGATATTCAACGACCATGTCGATCGAAACTTCGTCGTGATCAGGATGCCAGCAATCGTAATCCGTAACGAGAGCCATCGTCGCATAGGCGATTTCGGCTTCACGCGCAAGCTTTGCTTCCTGCAAATTGGTCATTCCGATGATATCCATTCCCCATTTTCGATAGGTTTCAGATTCGGCCTTGGTTGAAAACGCCGGACCTTCCATATTTATATAGGTTCCGCCGCGGTGGACCGTTAAGCCGTCGACCGATTTACAGGATGCCTCTAAGATATCGCCAAGTTCATCGCATACCGGATGGGAAAAGGTTATGTGTCCGACGATACCGTCGCCAAAAAATGTCGATTCATGCGAACGCGCACGGGTTCGGTCAAAAAATTGATCGGGGATGCAGAAATCGGTCGGCGCGAAATCGTCGCGCAGGCTTCCGACGGCTGAAACAGAGAGTATGTAGTCTACCCCAAGGAGCTTCATCGCATAGATATTTGCCCTAAACGGCAACTCAGAAGGTGTGACCGTGTGGCCCCGTCCGTGTCTCGGCAAAAACGCGACGGTTACTCCTTCGAGCTCACCGATAATAAAAGCGTCTGAAGGTTTTCCAAAAGGAGTATCGATCTCCAGCTCCCTTACGTTTTCAAGTTCCGGCATTTGGTAGAGTCCGCTGCCGCCGATTATTCCAATGTTTACTTTTTCCATAGTTTTTCTTTATTAAAACAGACAAATTAAGTGCAAAACGATTCCTGCCACAAACATGGCAGCTGGCCCGATGAATTTTCTCCCAAGGCCAAGTAACTGGATCTCAAAATCGCCTCTACTCGCCGAATTCGACCGCTCGGAGTTTTCCATCGGATTCTTTTATTTGGCAAAGAGGCATTTCATTTTCGTGATAAAAAAGACAGATCCAATCTTCTTCGGCAGCTCTTTTCAATAAATCGCGCTTGGCTTCCAGCGTTTCCAGCGGAAAAAGATCGAACCCCGCGATCCAGGGCAAAGATAAATGTGTGGTCATTGGGATCAGGTCGGCAAAGCCGTAAATAGTTCTTCTGCCGCGCACGAGCCTTACCGTCTGCATTGTTTCAGAGTGTCCGCGAATGGTCTGCATGGTAAGGCCTTCGACAACTTCATAATTGTCCGGTTTCAACTCGAGCTGTCCGCTTTCCTCAATAGGTTTCCAGTTTTCCGGCAAATAGCTGGCTCTGTCTCTCTCATGCGGGTTTTCCGCGTGTTTCAATTCAGATTTCGAAACAAAATATCGTGCGTTTGGAAACTGCGCGACAGCTTTTTGGCTTCCGGCTTCTTGCTTCTTTTTTTCGCGCTCTTTCGCGTGTTTCGCGGGCAAAACTTCTTTCTTTTCTTCTCCGGTCGCTACCGCTCCCGGTACCGTTGCCTTTTCGATTCTCTGACGACTCGCGACTGTCCCCTGACCACTGTTCCAGATCGTGTTTCCACCGGCATGATCAAAATGAAGATGCGTATTTACGACGATGGAAATGTCTTCTGGCCGACAGCCCGTCTTTTCAAATAACGTCTGGGAAAGTGGCTTATCCCGGAATATCCCGTAGATCTGCGTTTCCTTCTCAGACCATTTTTCGCCAATTCCGGTTTCGACCAGGATTTTCTCCTGCGGCGTCTCGATGAAAAGGCAATTCATATTCATCTTAATCCGGTTCAGATCATCCGGCGGACATTTCTTTTCCCATAAAACACGCGGGACAACGCCAAACATTGCCCCGCCATCAAGTCTGAATTCCGTGTCCGGAATTATTTCAACTCTATAATCACCAAATTCCATAGGAGGAATTCAGGAAACTCACCCGTGATACAAGGATGATTTTCCGTATTTGCTATTTTTCGTCTTCTTCTTTTTCCGTCGGTTTATCATCCTCTGGAGTTTCCGATTTGTCACCGTCCGGTTTTGGCGGCGGAGGCAGCTGCATTCCTCCCGGGAGTTGCGGCCCCTCAGGCATTGGCGGCGGCTTCACTTCAAAATCGGTCGCGATCTCAACCGGATTTCGGGCCATAATGTCAGCTAAAACGGCATCCTGTTTTTCCTGCTTAAGCTTATTGGTAACGTACGCTTCAAGCGGCATTTCCGGCGCCATGGGGTTTTCGGGGTCTTTATAGGTGGTCGAAATAAGAATATGCCGGGCATCATAAGTTTCGGTCGTTTTTCCGTCCTCTCCCTTTTTCTCACCCATTTTTTCGAGTTTGATAATATGGTAGCCAAACTTCGTTTTCACCAGTTCTTTTGTTGTTTCGCCCGGTTTTAGCGCCAAAGCAGCTTTTTCAAATTCAGGTACCATTTGCCCTTTTGGAACATCTTCAAACAATCCGCCTGATTCCTTGCTGCCCGGATCGTCCGAATACTCTTTGGCCAATTCCGCAAAGTCTCCGCCTTCGTTCACCTTTTTCAATACCTCATCGGCTTTTTCCTTCTTTTCTTTTATAAGCTCCGGATGTTCTTCGATGTATTTATCAACTTCACCTTCGGCGAGTTCGAGCTTTGGAACCAATTTTTCTTTTGCGTAAAACTGGGCTAACAGTTGCGACTGCTGAAGCTTTGTCTGAAATTCGACCCTCTCTTCAAACTTCTTCCATTTTTCCCGCTCGGCCTCATCCATTTCGCCGATGGATGCGAGTTTTTCATTCGCCTCGTTTGCATAGATCGTTAGTTTTGCGAAAGATTCTCTCATTTGCTTCAGCTGATCCTCGTTGAGTTCCGTGTCTTTCGGGAGCTGTCCGCGTTCCTGTGCAAGCTTCACCTGGGCGTTCTTAAACTCTTCAAAATCCTCTTCGTTCTGTTTGTCGGCCTCCCAGAAAGCCTTTATCTGATCCTCGGTAATTCGGCTGAGCGGCGGCATCGGCCCCTTATCTTTATTGATCTCTTTGTCATAATTGATGGCTAATACAACCTTCTTTATGTTTTCGAGCTCTTGCTTTATCTCGGGTTTCTCGGCATAACCCTCCTTCCGCGCCTGGCTGGCGATGGAAAGGAACTCACCCAGATTTTTTGCGATTTCTTTCTTGCCTTCCGGGCTTTCCGCAAGCATTTTCTGCTGCATCGGATCAAGATCCTTAACAAGCATTTCCATTTGTTCTTTGCTGATTTTGGTTAAGCCCTCGCCCCCGCTGTAGTTGGTTTTCCAAATTACAAGGCCCGCGCCAACGCCCATGAGCACCAAAAAAAGGATGAATATTTTTACTGAGCTTTTCAAGATTATGACTCCTTAACTAACTAATTTTCTGTACCAATTCTAATAAGACTCCGTTGGTTGATTTTGGATGTACAAATGCTACGAGGCAACCGTCCGCCCCTATCCGCGGCGTTTCATCTATCAATCGTGTCCCTTCGGATTTCAATTTATCTAAACTTGTTTGTATATTTTCTACTTCAACCGCTACGTGATGAATCCCTCCGCCGCGTTTTTCCAAAAATTTGGAGATCGGTGAGTCATCCGCTGTCGGTTCGAGCAATTCGATGTTTGTTTCCCCGATCGGAAGCATCGCAACACGAACCTTCTGATCCTCAACCTCTTCGGTATGAACTTTTTCGAGGCCCAAAGCATCTTCCCAAAACTTCAACGCTTCGGCGATCTCTTTTGTTGCAATACCTAAATGGTCAATTTTCATTTCAATAGTTCTTCGACTGCCGAATACGGATCCAGTTTCTTTTCCGCAACCTCAGCCGCAAATTTTTCAAGCTTCTTGCTTGTTCCATTCTTGCTCATAACATCGTCAAGAAGCTTCTCCTGCAGCAGTTCGATCAATCGCCACTTTGCTATGGCTTTTTTTCTTTCGAGGTTTTTCTCGCCCTTCTCCAGGAAATCCTTGTAGCTTTTGATGGCTTCCGATAATTCTTCGATGCCCTTATTCTCCGTCGCGATCGTCTTCACGATCGGTGGGTCCCAGAAGTCATATCGATGAGCAAGAGCTAAAAGGGCTTCAAGCTCTTTTTCGGTCCGGAGAACTCCTTCGCGATCGGATTTATTGATCACAAAAACGTCACCGATCTCCATGATCCCGGCTTTTATCGCCTGAATGTCATCACCCATGCCGGGAACCAGAACGACAACCGAAACATCGGCCGCCTTTACGATCTCCACTTCGTCTTGTCCGACACCGACCGTTTCGACAATTACCTTGTCAAAACCTGCCGCATCCAGGATAGCGACTGCGTCGACCGTCGCCCGTGCAAGCCCGCCAAGCTTTCCGCGTGTGGCCATCGAGCGTATGAAAACATTCGGATCAAGCCCAAGTGTTTGCATTCGTATTCTATCGCCAAGAATTGCGCCGCCCGAAAAAGGGCTCGACGGGTCGACCGCGACAATTCCTATCTTCTCTCCACGATCGCGGTAAAGCGTCGCCAATTTATCAACTAGCGATGATTTTCCCGCTCCCGGCGAACCGGTTATTCCGATGATCGTCGCCTTTCCGGTTTTCGGAAAAACGGCCCTCATTAATTTATCCGCATTTGCCGAACCGTCTTCAACCCAAGAGATCCCCCGTGCCACCGCCCGAGTGTCGCCTTGCAGAAGTTTTTCGATTAGGTCGGCTATTTTCATCGCAAGAAAATCAAACCGCTATTTTCGCATTTTTTATATGAAAAGCAAAAGCAGGAGAGCCAGTAGCGCCACCG
>JABDJV010000398.1 GCA_013003295.1 Pyrinomonadaceae bacterium
AACAATACCTCTGTAGCCGGACCGCAGATACGTCCCTGACAAGCTCCCATCCCGCATCGTGTTTGCAGTTTGGCGTCCCGAAACGATTTGTAGTCTTTTAGAATTCCAAATGTAACATCTTCGCAGCGGCAAACAAAAGTTGCCTCGCCTGGGAGGGTTTTTAACTCATCTCCAAGCGAAAAAGCTCCATTTATGGATTCTGCAAAACCCTGCAAACGTTTTCTTTTGGAAAAAAGCTCCATCGCCCGTGCGTTATTGCAAACCGCTGCCAATCCGGCTATTGTTCCTTCGACCAAAGAGAGCTCAACGCCGCCGATCCCCGTCGGTTCTCCGGCGCAAAAAACATCTTTGACCGAGGTTTCCTGATATTCATCGACAATAACATTGCTATCTATGATCTTGCACCCAATGAGAGATGCGAGTTCGGTATTCGGGACCAGGTGGAATCCGCACGCCAGAACATCGCATTCTATACGTTTTTGTTTTTTTCCTTGCCGGATATTTACGGCCTCGAGATTTTCCCGTCCTTCTGCTGAAGTTACGATCGAATTCGGAGAATAGGAAGTGTCCTTAATGCTTACCATGAGCTTTAGCGCCTCGGCGAGTTTTCCCGGTGCGCTCAGCAATTTGAATCCAAATTTTGCAAGATTTGAGCGGGAGGTTTGCTCAAGAATTAGCGGGACCCTGGCACCCTTTTTTTTAAGATATTCGGCAACGGCTAAAAGAAGCGGACCCGTTCCCGAGACGATAACTTTTTTATCTTCAACAGGCATCCCGCTTTTCACCAAAGCTTGCAGACCCGCGGCTCCAAAAACATTGGGTAACGTCCAACCCTCGAACGGCAAAAATCTCTCCCGTGCACCCGTTGCCAGGATAAGTTTGTTGTATCGGAACTCAAAAGACCCATTGCTATGTTCGCCAAGAAGCGATTTTTCGCTGTTTTGGGCGAAGATATTTACGCTGTTTAAGACGTCAATTTCGCCGCTATAAACCTGTTCGACGATCTTGTCAGCCAAGGGCGATCCGATCCTGCCCATTTCCGCGCGCCAGATCTGGCCGCCGAGGTATGGGTTGTCATCCACAACCGTTACGCGTCCGGCCCCGTTCTCCGCCGCGGCGATCGCAGCTGACATTCCGGCGGGGCCGCCGCCGATGACGAGTATGTCTGTGGCAAATCTATCCATCGGTATCGATCGTCATTCCTTCTTCCGCCAAAATCTGACAACTTCGCTCATGTTTCACGCCATTGATCGACACACGACACTCAAAGCAAATTCCCATTCCGCAAAGCGGGAAGCGCGGTTCGCCGGAAACTGACCGGCGAAAAAGTTTCGATTTACAATTTAAGATGGCCGATGCAACAGAAGTGCCGCGAGCCACTGATACTTTCCTGCTATTGATTTTTAGAGTTATCTTTCCGGTATTCATAGATTGCTGCCGACTTTGTTGACTGAGCTAAATCGAGCGGGCGAATAAGGCTTGCGATCGATCTCAGATTTCCGTCCCAGAATCTCATCCGTCAATATCTCCGCACTTCCAAGTGAAGTTGTGATCCCCAGACCCTCGTGGCCGGCGGCAACGTAAGTATTTTTAATTCGCGGATGTGCCCCGATATAGGGCAGATTGTCGGGCGTGGCGGGGCGAAACCCGGTCCAAATTCTTAATGCCGAAAGCTCTCGCAACTTTGGGATAAATTCGAAGGCGCGCTCCATCATCTGTTTTAAAATCTTGTAGTCTATTTCTTTGTTTTGGTTTCCAAATTGACGCGAGGAGCCGATCAGAAGCTGTTCGGTCATACGCGGCTGGATGTTAAACGCTACGGATTCGGTCTCACTCGAGTGGGCCGATTTCAAATACCCGAGTTCGACAAGCTGATGCTTTACAAAATTCGGATATCGTTCAGTGATCACAAGATGACCCTTTCGCCTGACAATTTTCAGATCTTGTATCAACTCCCTCGACCAAAAACCGCCTGCTATGATGACCTTTTCGGCTTTTAACAAGTCACCATTGGCAAATTTGACTCCGGCACCAGTGATTCCTGTAACGCATGTGTTTTCAATTAGTCGGACGTTATTACTTAATGTTGTTTCTAGGAAATACCGGGTTGCACAAAGTTGATATACCACACTATCATTTGGAACCAGAAGGCCGCCTGCGAGTCCCTCGCGCAAATTCGGCTCGGCCTCGCGCAAGGACTTTTCGTCCAGGATCTCGGCTTCAACACCGCGGGACCCGTAGAAGTGTTTTTTCCGCCGGGCCTCCTGCATTTCTTCTCCATTTGCCGCGACCCATATCGTTCCGCAATTCTCATATTCGCAATCCAGAGGCAGCTGGGCAGATATTTCGTTCCAGAGTTTTTGCGAAAAATTTGTTAACGAAAACTGAGCCTCAGAATCATCCATCACGACGATATGCCCCATACCGGCCGCCGTCGACCCGCTTGCGATCTCGTTCGCCTCAATTACAGCAACCTTAAAGCCTTCTTTGGCCAGACGCATCGCACAGGCCGCACCGACTATTCCTGCGCCTATAATTGCAATGTCGTAAGTCATAAGGAGTTTTTTGCCGCGGATACACGCGGATGACGCGGATAAGAGCGAAATCGTTCAGGGCTGCACCTTACGTTCCATCCATTTGATGAATTCCGGGTTTTATCCGCGTCATCCGCGCAAATCCGCGGCAAAATCTTTTTAGATCCCAAAACGAAACGGATCGTTCTTAGACAGGATCAACTCACTTTCGGCTGTAACGAAAGCCGCCCCCTTTATCACCGGAATGATATTACCGTCGACGATCTTCACATGCCCCTCAAACGAGCTTCCGATGATGCTCTCCTGAGTCCAGATCTCGCCTTCTTTCAATTTACCGTCTTCGTATAGGCAGGCGAGTTTTGCACTGGTTCCGGTCCCACAGGGGCTTCGATCAAATTCCGCGCCCGGGCACAATACGAAATTGCGGCTATCGGCGTTTTTCGCCGGCGAAAACAGTTCGATATGATCGACCTCCTGACCATTCTCACCCGTTATTTCAGCAATTTTCAGTGCTTTCCGAACACTCGATGAATATCTTGTAAGTTCCTGTATAGATGTGGGTTCCAGGCTCATCGGGTGATCTTCGATAAGGAAGAACCAGTTTCCACCCCAGGCAATATCACCTTTTACTTTTTCATCGCCATCAATCTCGATCTCGACGTCTTTTCGGTAGCGGTAACTCGCGACGTTTTCGATGGAAACAGCTCCGTCGGTATCCAATTCTGCTTCAACGATCCCAACCGGAGTCTCGATCCGGTGTATACCTTTCCCGATCCTGCCAAGATGCTCAAGCGTCTTGATCAACCCAATGGTTCCATGCCCGCACATATTCAGGTAGCCGACATTGTTAAAAAAGATAACCCCGGCAATGCAGGTCTCGTCGGACGGCTCACAGAGTAACGCCCCGACGATCGCATCATGTCCGCGCGGTTCTCTGAGGATGGCTGAACGGAGATGATCGAAATCATTCCTGAAGATTTCTAGACGATCCGCTATCGAACCATTTCCAAGGTCGGGAAATCCGCTTAACACCACTCTGGTGGGTTCGCCGGCCGTATGGGAATCGATCACGTGTATTTTATCGACAGAAGGTCTCATTCTCGTCTTCCTCGAAAGTAAAGGGATTCTAAGTCTTTTTCCGTGAATATTGCAAAAGGACTAATCCGTCCGCAATTCCACTCGTGATGATTCTCTGGACTCAATTCGTGCTAGCAATTAATTGTGTTAGATTTTTGATATGACAACAGCGATTATCCACCATCCGATTTACCAAAAACACGACACCGGCTTTGGTCATCCCGAAACTCCGAGGCGTTACGAAGTTGTAATGCAGGCCTTAAAGGGTGACTCAGATCTTTGGAATTCGCTGTTAGAAATTGAAGCGGCGGAAGTTTCTAAGGGGATTATCCAGGCGGCGCATACAAAAGACCACTATAAGCTGGTCGAGCGTGCCTTTGGCGAGGGGCTCGAAGCGCTTGATAACGACACGATGATTTCGATGAAGTCGTTTGAAGCAGCTGTTTATGCCGCCGGGGGAGTGTGCCGTGGAGTCGACGCGGTAATGAGCGGCGAATCCAAGAACGCGTTTGTAGCGGTTCGGCCGCCCGGTCATCATGCGACCGCCGAAAATGCGATGGGATTTTGTTTATTCAACAATGTCGCTGTCGCGGCCCGGTATGCCCAGAATAAATATAAGGAAGTTGAACGGGTTGCCGTAATTGACTGGGACGTCCATCACGGAAATGGAACCCAGGGGATCTTCTACGATGATCCGAGCGTCTATTTCTTCTCGATGCATCAGTATCCATGGTATCCGGGAACCGGCAGTTCGGGCGAAAAGGGATTTGGACGCGGACGGGGTTTTACATTGAACATCCCGATAAAAGCGAGCGCGCCGGCGGAGAAGCAGAAGGGTATGTTTGACAGCGCCATCACAGACATACGCAAAGACTTTAAGCCCGATATGATCTTTATTTCTGCCGGATTTGACGCACATTTGACGGATCCACTCGGGCAATTGATGCTCGAGGATGACGACTATGTATCGATGACCAAAACGGTGAAAGATTGGGCAGATGAAGTGTGCGACGGAAGAATCGTCTCGTGTTTAGAGGGAGGTTACAATCTGGAGACGCTTGGCGATACGGTAAAAAGTCACATTGTTGAGCTAAACCTAGGCTGAGAGAGTGTTTAATTGAAGTTAAAAACATTTGTGATAAACTTTTCCAGACCAGAAGGAAAGGAGAAATAAAAATACAATGCCGGATGTTGAAATTACATGTATTCAATGCAAAGAAATGTTTATTTTTTCTGAGCAAGAGCAGGAGAAGTTTTACCAGCGTAATATGATGTCTCCGCAGCGTTGTGCCCAGTGTCGCTCAAAGAAATTTGCAAAGAAAAATGAAGGAAAAGAATCTCGATATGAGATAGTTTGCGATCATTGCGGGAAACACGATACGGTTCCGTTTCAACCGAAAGTTGGGCGTTCGGTTTATTGCAAAGACTGCCATGAGGCGAGCCGTTCGAAAGCAAGGGTCGCTTCTTAGATTCGAGAAAAGTTTTTTGTGATAAGCGTCGTGTAGCATTGTGTTTACCGATTGCTTATCACTTTTTGGATGAGAGTATGTTTGAGACCGTAAAATACGAATTAAATGAAAAGGTAGCGGTTATTACGATGAACCGCCCTGAGGCCTTGAATGCGTTGTCGTTCGGGCTCTCAAAAGATCTCGCGAGCGCGATCAGGAAAGCCGTTGAAGACGAGTCCAGAGCCGTGGTTTTGACCGGTGAGGGGAGAGCGTTTTGTGCCGGCGGCGATTTGAGGGAAATGCTTGAATACGGAAAGCAGCAGGGAAGCGTGGAGGCATTTCTAAACGAACCCCTAAAAGCGCTCCATGATGTGATCCTTTTGATCCGGGAGACGCCGATCCCGTTTATTGCAGCTGTCAACGGTGTTTGTGCCGGCGCGGGAACCAATTTTGCATTGGCTTGCGATCTGGTGTTTGCAGATGAGAACGCAAGTTTTAATGAGGCCTTCATAAAGATCGGGCTTTCTCCCGATTGCGGCGGAAGCTTCTTTTTGCCGCGAGCTGTCGGAGAAAAGATTGCGGCCGAACTGTTTATGACCGGAGATTCGGTCTCTGCCGAGCGGGCACTTCAGATCGGGATGATCAATAGGGTTGTGCCGCCCGAAGATCTGCAGGAGGAAGCAATGACTATGGCCGCGCGGCTATCGAAGTCACCGACGGTCTCGATCGGCGGCATAAAGAAAATGATCAATGCCACCTTTTCCAATGACCTTCAGGCCCAACTTGAGCTTGAACATGAGTGTCAGATCGAATCGGGCAAATCAAGTGATTTTAAGGAAGGTGTAGAGGCGTTTTTTGAAAAACGGCCGCCACAATTCAAGGGTAAATGATTCCGAAGAGCTAACTTTATTGTGAACAAGCCGTTAGGAATAAGACCTGACGGCTTTTTTTATTGGTCATATCAGATGAATCTTTCGTATCGGGAGCTGATCTCCCAGAACAGAAATTTTAGAAATCTCCTCTGGGGACAAACGATTTCCGAACTCGGAAACTGGTTCAACTTTCTCGCAGTCCTGGGATTGATACGTTTGATTTCGGACGAATCACCGATCGCGGCAAGTCTCTACATCGCGTTTCGAACGATTCCGTTTGCCGTTTTGAATCCGATCGCCGGCACTTTTGCCGATCGTTTCTCAAGAAAAACGATCCTTCTCGCCTCGGACATTTTACGGGGACTTTTTGCACTAGTCTTTCTATTTGCAACGACGCGCGAGGACCTTTGGATCGTGTTTCTCGCATCGATCCTGGTCTCCAGTTCATCTGCATTTTTCGAGGGTGCGAAAAATGCCGCAACACCGAATATTACGGGCATGGAGGGATTGCTTTCGGGAACGGCGCTGATGTTTTCCACGCGGTTTGTTCTGATGGCGATCGGAGCCGCTTTTGGGGGGTTAGTCGCCGCACTATTCGGATATAAAGCCGCGTTTCTGATCAATTCGGCGTCATTTTTTGTTTCGGCATTTTCGATTTGGCTCATTCCGGCCGAATCGATGCGTGAAAGGAGTCCGGATGAACGACGCCTGGAAATTGCTGAAAAAGCAAAAAGCAGCTTTTTGGCCGAGATCAAGGAGGGGGTTGAATATACTCTAAAAACACCGCTTGCACTAACGATCTTGATGTTAAACGCCATCTGGGCTGCCGGCGGCGGTGCGACGAATATAGTTTTTGAAGGGCTTACGGTAAATGTCTTTTCCGGCGGCACAATGAGCAACGATCTGATTTATTCGATACTTATGACCGTCAACGGTATCGGCCTTTCGATCGGCGTATTTATCGCACATAGAGTAGGAACGTTTGTTGAGCGAAAGGGCATTACCAGGGTTTTCATCGGTTGGGCGCTGATCTTGCACGGTGTGCTTTTTGCGATCGGTGGATTAATGCCGAGTTTGTGGCTGGTTGCGTTGTTTGTGCTCTTGTCAAGAGTATTGATCAGCGCTGAGTATTCGGTACAGGAAACGATGTTTCAGCGCTCATTGCCTGACCGGATTCGTGGAAGGATTTCAACTCTCGACCGCGGCGTGGAAATCACGATATTCGGACTCGCAAGTTTAGTCGCCGGATTTTCGTTGACAATAATTTCGGCCCAGCTGACCACCGTCATAGCAGGATTGGTTTCGGGGTGTGCGGGAGTTGTATGGCTGGTCCGCAGCAGGAAGCCCGGGCACTAAGCTACGGCAGTTAGATGTCGTCACATGAGGTTTTCAGAATGACGGTGTCAGATGCGCGGGTTTCTTATGCCCCTTTGCGCCTTTGCGGGAAATTTCATTTGTTAGACCGAGTCACTTTGAATACCAAGAGGAATTCCAGCAAAGGCGCAAAGTACGCAAAGAAAGACTCAATTAGGCGGTGATTATAACGGCTTTTGTTCCAAGGAGCTCTGTAAAATCTTTTGAATAGATTGTATCGACTCGTCGGACCCGACTGATCGTCTCGACAATATCCTGCGTTTGAACAAATCCCGATTCGACGTGTTCGATGGCCCAGAGCGGAATGTGGGAAGCCGTCTTAAAAACTTCCTCGACCAAACTCAAATACTGCTGCTTCGTTTCGACCCTTGATCCGAGTTTACCGGTCTGAGTGTCTTCGAGTTCTGTCCATATATTATCCGTTCCCCGAACCCATTCCTCGCGCCAGGCCTCCCAATCAAGGGATTTTCTGAGTTTTTGATTGTTTGCCGCCGGCAGATTCAAGAAGAGCAGATCGGGGTAAACCTCGGCGATAAATTCGTTGGTGTCCTTGTTTTGACAGGAATTGTTTTGCCCGTTGTTGATCGGCTCCGTTTCGATGCTCCATAGACGCCGAAAAACATTTGAAAGCGGTTGACGCAACTCACGGGTTTCCTCGTCAAAAGAAAAAACATAATCGCCGACACCGAGGGCAATGTTTATAGCCATCGCCTGGGACATCGACGATGTCAGCTTTGATATGTTCTGCCGGACGTTGTCGAACCACCAGGCATCGGTTTCACCAAACCAGTTCTTTAAAGCAGAGTTCTTTTGCTTGTATTGAGGTACGTAGGCATCATCCAAAACAATTTCAACTTCTTCCGCCGAAAGTTTTTCGCCATTGTTCTGTATAAATGCGGTTGCCTTGGCGTAGTCCGATCTCAAAAGATCGTTGGTCATCACACGGACGTTCCAATTCTTGAGTTGTTTTCCCAAAACCGGGTTGTGGGTTTGGGGTATTGCCACCGACTTGAATTCAAGCCTTCGCAATATATTTAGTTCGAATGCCAACCAGCATTTTGGGGAATTGGCAGAATTCTTAACCATATCTATCCTAGGGTGACGGTCACGATCATTCGTTTTTATCCGCGTACGATTTTAGTTCGGGTATATCACGTAACGACAGAAAGACTTTTACGACTCTGGAATCGAATTCAATTCCGGCCCATTCCGTGATGTATCTTCGTGCCTCAGATGTTGAAATCGGTACGCTGTAGGGTCTCGAATCGGTTAGCGCTGCGTAGGTGTCGGCTACTCGAATAATCCGTGCCGCAAGCGGAATCTGGTCGCGGCTTAATCCATCCGGGTAGCCCAGGCCATTCCACCATTCGTGGTGCCATCGAACGATCAATTGAACCGCGCGGCTTAACCCCCTTTTCGCTGCTTCCTGTTCGCCGATCACCGGATGGCGCTGCATATCCAATCGCTCTTGCGGATTCAGCACCCGATTAGTTTTTATGTATTCGCGCTCCATCAGCATTTCGCCGATGTCATGGACCAGAGCAGCTTGCTGGAGGGAGAGCCGATCCTGCGAGGCAAGGTTGAATTCACGGGCTAGGGCATCGGCCAAAACGGCAATTCGAAGCGCATGGGGGTTTGAATAGCCTTCGAATTCGTCGATATCCGACGCAATCCGGGAAAGCTCATCATCCAGCGCTAAATTCTGCGAAAATGCTTTTTCAGGAACCGACATAACGTGAAGCATGAATTCGTGCTTTGAAAAATCTCAAACCGAACCCAACTATCAGCAATACTTAAATTTAACCAAAATACCTAAACCGCCCGTATTTCAGAAATTACATGTTAAGTTTTACTATATTTTAGGAAAGACTGTCGAGTAATGTCCGCGCTTCCGAATCGCTGGGTTTCATTTTCAGCAAACGTTTGAGTTCACCTTTGGCACGTACTTTCAGTCCGATCTTGATGAAAAACTCGGCAAGCATCCTTCTATACATTGAATTTTCCGGGTCGAGCTTTATCGCTGTTTGAAATTCTTGCTCGGCTTGGTGGCTCTGTTTCTTGTCTTGGGACAAAGCTTTCCCATAAAAGGCGTGGTAGCGCGCATTGGTTTCATCCATGCTTACCGCCCGTCCGAGATACGGAAGCGCTTTTTCAAAGTCTCCCGAAAGCAGAGCGTCGTATCCGGAATCGAATTGTTCGACCGCGGCTTTTGCCTCTTTATGGCTATCGAATGCCTCTTTCGTCGGTTTCTCGGCTTCTTCTGCGCTCTTTTGTTTCTTTACCGCCTCGATCACTTTCCGAAGCTTGAAGTCGTACAATTCGCGTGCATCGTCGTCCTTTAAGACCTCGTATGCGCGGGCGATCTCGGTGAATGCGTTTTGAATTTTATCGTGTTGTTCGGCCTCAACCTTTTTGTAGTACAGGTCAGGGTGGAATTTTTTGGCAAACGTAAAGTACTTTCTTTTGATCGCCTTTATATTCGTGTCCGGATCGAGTCCAAACATTTCGTAGTGCGTCGCTGCATCCTCAACCTGCTTCAAATATGCCTCAACAGACATATTCTTATCCCGATTCTTTTTCTCTTCTTCGGCTTTTTTCTCGGCTTCTTCCTTTGCTTTTTCCGCTGCAAGGCGTTCGGCCGCTTGTTCCTTTTTCTCCTGCGCTTTTCTTTGTTCTTCTTCAAGAGAAAGGGCGGAGGTTTTTAGTGTCAGTGTCGCGGCCTTTATCTTTTCCAGTTCTACTTCGCTAAAGGGAGCGTTCCATTTTTCGTGAAATACGAAGCCCCCAAGCCAAAGCGCATATAGCGTTGGCAGTACTTCTTCGTTTGGAAGTCCGCTGATTGCCCTTATCTCTTCGATACTTGTCGCGTTCTCACTCAGACGTGACAGTAGAAAGGCTTCTGTTGGCTGGAGGGTCAGATGAGAGGCAGCTCCATTTGAATTCATGCGAAATTTCTCGTCAACGCTTTTAAATTTTTCGGTTACAACGTCCTTTCCGATATTGTGGGCAAATTGAAAGAGGATTGCAGGCAGGTCAATGTTGAAACGGATCCCTTCCTTTATCCTCGCAAGTGGACTAAATACCCAATCCCCATCCGTCCACTCAAACGTTGACTCCAGAATCTGCTTTATCTGGAGTGAGAAAATCGAATTGATAGCATCCTGCGGCAGCAACCCCTGACCAACTATATTTTTGGCAAGGTGAAGATCATGAGTAAAGCCCTCGATTTCTACAAGCTTTTCTTTGGGTATCACATTTTCTTGCAGTAAAACTTCAAAAAGCCGGTTGGTTCTCGAATTTGAAACCGAATAGACCACCTTTCCTTCATCAAAATAAACAACCGCTTTTCTTTTCTCATTTGAAAGCCTGAGGGTGCCGCTTAGCTTCGACAGATACACTTCGATCAGCAGCTCCGCCGAGGAATGCTGACTCAGTTTTCCGGTAATTTCTAGATCGTTTTCAGAGGTCATTAGTCAGGGATCAGGTGGGAAGGTGAAAAGAGTAAGCGTCGGGAACGCATCTACATTAAATGATACCAAATTATCATAGGAAAAGTTAAGAACTGTGTTAATCCTCAACGTGGTTGAATTTTATTTGACACCGGTCAAACAAATTGCGAAGGTTTTCAAAAAAGATTCGCCGTTTACAATATGCAATGGTTGCGTTTGGGGTTTTTAGATGACAAAAACCAAAATCGAAATTCGTGAGTGTGTAACTCCTGATGAGCTTTCGGGGTGTGTGAGGCTTCAGAGAGAAGTGTTTGCGATGCCGGAGGTTGAAATATCTCCCGTCAGACATTTCATCGTAACCCGGCACGCCGGAGGTTTTACCCTTGGCGCTTTTTATGATGGCCAGCTTGTCGGTTTTGTGCTCTCGGTCCTGGCCTACAAGGGAAATGAAAAAATATTTTATTCTCATATGACCGCGGTTGACAAAAATTTTCAAAATCTCGGCATCGGCACAAAACTAAAATGGTCGCAGCGGGAACGCGCATTGAAAGAAAACGTCGATTATATTAAGTGGACATTTCAGCCGGTCAAGGCGCGAAACGCCTACTTTAATCTGGAGAAACTCGGTGCGGTGGTCCGCGAATATCATCCGAATTTCTATGGTACCGATTACGGCGCATTTCCCGATGAGGAAAATACGATCGGAATTGAGAGCGATCGCCTTTTCGCTGAATGGGAATTGAATTCCGAACGGGTAAGAAAACTCGCAGTTGGTGAAAGCGATACCCATATTGGAGATTTCGTGTTAAGAATTCGAACCTTGAACGACTGGCAGGAGACCGCAAGATCGGATCCAAAGAAGGCGATCGCCGAACAAACCCGAATAAAAGCGGATTTCGAAAATGCGTTTTCAAATAACTTGGTCTGTAGAGGATTTGAACGTGATGACGAAACGCCAAACTTTCTCCTGTTTTCCAGGTAACCTGCGAGTTGGACTCAGCGGACCTGGATTCTTGCTGAGTCAATATGCGGCTTCGAAATTGCGAGGCCGCCGCCCTGCGATTTGGCCCGGAACATAGCATTGTCGGCGAGACCCAACAACTTGTTCATTTCCTCACCATCAGTTGGGTAGAATGCAGCGCCAACGCTTAACTCTGCAATAAGTGTTTGTCCCTTTATTCTGAAAGGAGCCCGGGTATTCTCAACAATTCTCTCGACGGCGATCTTGACCCCCGGCTCCGTTGCATTGTGCAGGATCGCAGCAAATTCATCCCCTCCCAATCGCGCAACGACATCCGGTTTTCTCAAAATGGAAGCGATTCTGGCGGCAACATATTTTAACAATTCGTCGCCAATTTTATGGCCCATGGTGTCATTGATCATCTTGAAGTTATTCAGATCAAAGTAAAGAATCGCAAACTTGGATTTGTTTGCACTTGAAACGCCGACTGCATAATCGAATTCTTCCTCAAATTTCCTGCGGTTTCCAAGCATCGTGAGCGGATCATGAAATGCCAGGGTCTCGAGCGAGATCTGATGGAGTTTCTGCGTTGTGATGTTGCGGATCGTGATGATCTTACCAATAACTTCACCATCGAGATTGCTAACGGGTTTCTTTGTTACTGCGAAATACCGCCGGCTTCCCTTTATTTGAAGCTCCAGCTCGTCGTAGCTTTCCAGAATTTTTTCGTATTTAGAACCAAATGGTTTCCAAGACGCGAAAACATCATTAACATTTTTCCCGATAAGTTTTCCCGGCTTTTTTCCAAGACCGGAAGCAACCGCTGGGTTGACGTCCATTATGACGCTATCTTGATTGACGATAATAACGCCGTCTTTCGACGTTTTAAATACCGTTTCATATGCGATCGGATTTCCCCGAAGCAGTTGGTAACGATAGATCGCGATCACAGAAACAGCCAGGAAACAAAGTAAGCCAAGCGGGTTTAGATTCACGCCTTTGATAATTCCGGCCAAATTTACAAAATTTATCGAAACCGGAATACAAATCGAGATAAAAATCAGGATCATTTGCGTTCGAAACCGCTGCGAAACCCGGTTCATCTCAAACAGAAGCATTCCGAGACATATCAGGATCAGGCTAAATGAATAAGGCGTGTGAACGAACCAGAAGATTGGCCCGTATTTTGCTATCAATGGCCCGCCGAGTGTATTTCGCTCGATTTCTGCAAAGAAGAGTTGATGCCAGGCACTTGTCAGAACGAACAGATAAGAGATTGCCGGAACGATTGAAAGATAGAGAATCCTCTTAAGAGGCATCGGTCTTCCGCAATGGCGGGCAACAAAGATCAACAACCCCAGAGGGATAGAAACAACGCTTGCAAATTTTATAACCTCGCCGGTAAACTGCCCGCGAAGCGTCTCAGAAAAAACACCGATCGTTTCGCCGGCCATCCAGGTAATCGAAGCCACACAAAGCAGTAGAAGCGAATTGCTCCCACGCGTGTCCGGCCGGGTCAGCAAATACAAAAGTATGAGTACTGATCCGATGATCGTAGCCGATAAAAATGCCAGGTGCAGATTCATTTGTCGAGCGGGCGATTCACGTGAATGTAAGGAGAGAAGTAAGAGGGAAGTTTCGCAAAAAGTGGTTAAAAACAGGTAGTTCGGATAAAACAGAACCTCTTATAATTTAGCATACTTAACTTTATCTTTCAACAATGTTTAACGTTGCCTCATGTCGGATTTGGATGTAATATCAAACACCAGGAATTGAGAATTATCGCAAGGTAAGATTAGATGAACAATTTTGAAATCGAACCGGATATTCGCGTAGCAGAAACTCTTTCTTCTGATTTTTACACGGATGACGGCTATTTCGAAGAGTCAAAGCGGAGGATCTTCGCCCGAACATGGCAGGTCGTCGGATTGGAATCCGAGGTAAATAATCTGATGCCGCATATGCTGCTGGAGGGTTTTCTGGACGAGCCAATTTTAATCACCCGCGACACCGATGAAAACCTTCACTGCTTCTCAAATACCTGTACCCATCGCGGAAATATCCTGGTTCAGAATGAATGCAGGCGGGACGGCATAAGGTGCGGTTACCACGGACGACGCTTTTCCCTGGATGGTAAGTTTCTTTCAATGCCGGAATTTGAGGCCGCGAAGAATTTTCCGTCAGAGAGGGATGATCTCCGGAGTGTTTCATTTAAAACCTGGAAAGACTTCGTATTTGCATCGCTTGACCCCCGGGACCCTTTTGAGGAATTTATCGTCGAAACAGGGTCAAGGACTGCCGAATATGATTTCGAGCGACATGAATTGGTCGAAAGGAAACACTATCTGGTTAAAGCGCATTGGGCACTCTACTGCGAAAACTTTCTCGAGGGATTTCATATTCCCTATGTTCATAAATCATTGAATGAAGTGCTCGATTATGGCAGATACTCAACCGAGCTTTTCAGATATTCGAGCCTGCAAACCGGATATGATGATGATGGTGACACGTCTGCTCAATATTTCTTCGTTTTTCCAAATCTGATGTACAACTTTTACCCGTGGGGATTGTCAGTTAATATCGTAAAACCAATTAAATCAAACCTTACAAAGGTTGAATATATGACTTTTGTTCTAGATCGCTCGAAACTTGATCAAGGCGCCGGAGCAAATTTGGAGAAGGTTGAATTAGAGGACCAGGCGGTCGCCGAATCGGTGCAGCGGGGTATTAATTCAAGATTTTATAAACGCGGCAGGTATTCTCCAACAAGAGAGAAGGGAGTACATCACTTTCATCGTTTGATATCAGAATTCATGGACGAGAGTAATGAGCAAAGCAGAAATGTCAGACATAAAAAACCAAATTAAACGTCTGCGAGATGAAATAGATCGTCATAGCGACCTCTACTATCAAAAATCCGCGCCGGAAATAACCGATCAGGAATTTGATGAGCTTCTGAAGCGCTTGCAGGACCTGGAGGAAAAGAATCCGGACCTGATAACTGCGGATTCGCCGACCCAAAGGATCGGCGGAAAGGCCGAGGGATTTGAGCCGTTTACCCATCGTGTTGCGATGATGTCACTGGACAATTCCTATAACATCGACGAGCTGCGTAAATTTGACGAGCGATGCAGGAAACTCGCTGACGGACGGGAATTTACCTACGTAGCTGAACTAAAGATCGATGGTTTGAGTCTATCTCTCCATTACAAAAACGGTGTTCTGATCCACGGTGTGACGCGTGGAGACGGAACGACGGGAGATGATGTTACGCCAAATGCAAAAACGATCCGCACGATTCCGTTAAAATTAAAAACAGACGCGCCGGACGAACTTGAGGTTCGCGGAGAAGCTTTTATCGCCAAATCTGTGTTTAAAACTATCAACAAAGAGCTTGCCGATAAAGGAGAAAAGACTTTTGCAAACGCGCGAAACTCTGCGTCCGGAACGATTCGCATGCTTGACTCAGCCATCGTCGCTTCGAGAAGGCTTGATTTGTTTCCTTATGATGTTCTGAGCGGCAACCAAAAGGCATTTGAGACGCACTGGAAGAATTTCAAATTTCTCAAAAAAGCTGGCTTTAACGTTAATCCCCACCATCGAAAATGTGACGATATTGAGGGCGTTATTGAGTTTTGTAACGAGATGGAAAAGAAGAAAGAAGATCTCGATTACGACATCGATGGAATCGTTGTAAAAATAAACGAAACTGCCTTGCAGGATGAATTTGGTGCGACGGCCAAATCTCCACGATGGGCGATCTCATACAAATATCCGGCGATGCAGGCGACCACAAAGCTAAACAGCATAACCATTCAGGTCGGACGTACTGGCGCTTTGACCCCGGTCGCAAATCTCGAGCCCGTTTTGCTCGCCGGCACCACTGTTTCCCGGGCATCGCTTCACAATGAGGATGAGATCAAACGTTTGAATATAAAGATCGGCGACACGGTCTTGATCGAAAAATCGGGCGAGATCATACCGCAGGTAATAAAAGTGATCGAATCAAAGCGGACCGGAATCGAGCAAGACTACGAGTTCCCAATCAATTGTCCGGTTTGCGGATTTGATGCGGCCAGACCGGAAGGCGAGGCGGTTACGCGCTGCACCAATGATGTTTGCCCGGCGAAGATCAAGGGCCGGCTCGGGTATTTTTCGATGCGGAAGGCCATGGATATTGAAGGGCTTGGTGAAATTTTGATCCAGCAATTGGTTGACGGCGGCCGGGTTAAAGACGTATCCGATCTTTATACACTCGACGTTGAGACTCTTTCGAATCTTGAAAGAATGGCGGAGAAATCTGCCGAAAACGTTTACGAAGAGATTCAAAAGAGCAAAGAAAAGGGTCTTCAAAAACTGCTGTTTGGATTGGATATACGCCACGTTGGTGAAAGATATTCGAAGATCCTGGCAAATCATTTCAGATCGATGGAAAAGCTGTCTGAAGCGACAGTAGAGGATCTCGAAGCGATTCACGAGATTGGTGAAAAGGTCGCCCGGAGCGTTTATGAGTATTTTCGTGAAGAAAGAAACCAAAAGATGATCGCGCGTTTGAAAGATGCCGGCGTGAAGATGGAAGTTGATGCTGATTCTTCGGTAAATCTGGATGAAAACTTTGTCGGCAAAATCTTTGTTCTGACGGGCAAAATGGAAAACTATACAAGAGGTGAAGCGGCAAAGCTTATCGAAGAGCGTGGCGGAAGAGTCTCGTCTTCCGTTAGTAAAAAAACGGATTACGTGCTGGCAGGAGAGAAAGCGGGTTCAAAACTTGCGAAGGCGGAAAGCCTTGGGGTAAGTATTCTGAGCGAAACGGAATTTGTCGAATTTATCAGTTAATGCCGG
>JABDJV010000406.1 GCA_013003295.1 Pyrinomonadaceae bacterium
CGCTTGATCCATTCGGAATCGGCAAACTCGCCCTGCTTTTTGATGATCTGCTTAATGCTGTTCGCGGATATGACGTTTAAGAATCCGGAATTCTTCTTAAAGAGGTCTTCAAGCCTCAAAATGCGCGAATTCTTAAGGTCGTAATTAAGCGAAAAGCTCCAATGGTTGGGGTGTGCGCCGCCGGTATATTCGCTGCGGCCGAAACTGACGCTGATCAGATCATCGCTCAAATATTCAATGCTGTATCCTACTTCCATGTAGTAGTTTTGACCTTTTGGAAGCGCTTTTCGGTCGTCTTCCGTAAGCTCAGACATACCCTTTTTAAAGTCGGCAACCTGGTTCATCGCGGCAGATTTCGCCGTTCGGTTAAATGCTTCGGCAGGTGAACCGCCAGCCAGCCATAGTGCGGGATATGATGCTTTTACTTCCCATCGGCCTATTTCGCTAATATCGGTATATTCGCGTTTAATGATTCGGCGCTGAAGATCCTCATCTAAAGGGGCATCTTGCGTTTGGGCAAGAACAGCAGGTGGGACTGAGAGTAGTGCAAAAATGAATACTATCGCAGGTTTTATTGACATAAATTTTCCTCAAGAAAGTAGTTTGGGAGATCCGTCACCTATTGAACGGACGTTTTGGAAAATTTTGCTCCGGTGATAGACAGTTGCGCCGAAACCCGCTGAGAAATTATACCCGGAAATAGCCCCGGACATCTTCTTGATTCAAGACGATATATGCCCATATTCCAAGCGGTGCGCCAACCAGCATGCAGCATGCCGTAAAAGGAACGATTGCAAGTATTGCCGCAGCCTTGCTCAATTTGTATTTCTTACCCTTCATCATCTGGACCGCACCATAAATTATGATCGGAGAAACGAAGAGCGTGATCAACGCGATCCCGTAGCCCGCTACAGTTCCAATATAAAAGCCGATCCTTTCGGCCTGGTCTGCCGGAAGTTTTTCGAGGCCCTTTGAATAGGCGACCAATCTCAAAACCCCGGCGATCAGCACGAGAAATGCAAAGGCTCCATTTATGATCCCGGCGATAAGTAGGCCAATCGCTGGCAATTTAACTTTTTGTTCGACATCATTCATCGCCTGCCTCCAAAATCTTCCTTCTTAAATAATCCAGCGCAGCCTGGCTTGAACGCCATCGTATCAAATTCCGGTCGCCCGGTAAGTTTAGCCGCAGGGACCTTGTTTCCGAATTCACCGCATACCCGACAAACACAGTTCCGACCGGTTTTTCTTCTGTTCCCCCGGTTGGACCAGCAACGCCCGTCACCGATATCGCATAATCCGTTTTCGCACGCTCACGCATTCCGACCGCCATCGATTCCGCCACCTCCGCTGAAACTGCGCCGTGTTTATCGATCAGATCTTTGGGAACGCCCAGTGCACGGGTTTTTGCTTCATTCGAATATGTTATCGCGCCCTCAAAAAAGTACTTGGATGAACCTGAGACATTTGTAAGTCGTTCACCGATCAACCCGCCGGTGCAGCTCTCAGCAACGGAAAGTGTCTTGCCAGTTTGCGTTAAAAGTTTTCCGACGACCTCTTCCATTTTCTCGCCAATCGTTGAAAAAACCGCGACCCCTAATTTTTCAGATATCTTTTGGGCCAGCTCCTGGTTAAGACTGTCGGCGTCTTCTTCGGTTTTCCCCTGCGCGGTAAGCTGTATATCGATCGCAGTTTTGTTAAAAAGCGTTGCCGTTTGCGGATTTTTGTAGGCGGTATAGATCGGCGCGATGAGCTCATCGAGCGCCGATTCACCCATGCCGGAAACTTTCAGGGTTTTCCTCTTAACGTATATCTCGGGCGCCGTCTCATTCAATTTTGGAAGTATATGATCGCGAAACATCGGCTTCATCTCACGCGGCGGGCCCGGCAAGACTATAAGAAGCTTTTTGTCGGTTTCGACGAGCATACCTACCGCCGAGCCATTGGGGTTTGGCAAAATTGTCGCTCCGGAGATCACATATGCCTGCGACCTGTTTGTTTCGGGCATTTCGTAGCCGTACGCGCGAAACCTTTCGCGTAATTCTTCGAGCAGTTCTTCTTTAAAAACGAGTTCGCGGTCAAGTGCCTTTGCCGAGACCTTGCGGGTTATATCATCTTCCGTGGGTCCGAGGCCTCCGGTCGTGATAACGATGTCCGAACGGCTGAGAGCGTCGCGGATCGTCTCCTCGAGACGCAACTCATCATCCCCAACCGTCGTTTTGAGTTTAACCTCAATTCCTATCTCGTTGAGCGCCGCGGTCAACCAGAGACTATTCGTGTCAGTTTTATCGGGAGTTAAAAGTTCTGAGCCAATGGCTACTATCTCTGCGCAAAGCATAGATTATTGGATATTTTTATCGTAGATGTCGTGGAGTACTTCGGTAATGGGTTTTCGGTTTGCGTGCAGGTCATCGTCATTCTGATAATCTGTGTCGGAGGGTCGTTTTGGCGGCTTTCGCCTGACAGTTTGGGGTTGCGATCGCTCGAATTTCGCCCGCTCTTCCTTTGCCTCCCTCGTGTCGTTAACAGTTTTCAGAAGAGAATCATCTGATTTTCCATTCGCTTTGTTCGAATTTGCAAAGACAGGCTTTCTGCTTGCCGGGAGCTCTTTTGCGGATTGCTCCAGCTTCGTCCGGCTTTCTGACAGTAATTTCTCGCCGCGATTCTTCCGCGCGCGCTCCAACGCCCTGATTGAAGCAGAAGTTTGCGGACTTTGCGACGGATTTCGCTCGATCCCGCGGAGTACCCTGACGTAATTCCTTAGATCGGCAGATGGGTGTATATAGGACGCTTCCTTCGCGAGGTCTTCTTCGACGACATATGAAAGATGTTTTACTGCCGCGTCATGATTTTCCACCTTGTTATAGAGTGCACCGAGCGCAAAATAGACCAAAGGCGGCGCGCCATGCATTACTTGAAGAATATGCTCACCCTTGGATATGACCTCCTGAACCTCAAATCCGTACCATTTTCGCTCGTCGCTGCGAAGGATCTCATTCGCAGATAGATAAAACTCAAAAATCTCACGAACACCGGAACGCGGTGAATGTGAAAACGTCTTCCAAAGAAAATACGCAAAAACACCAAAAAAACAAATTACGATCAAGGGGAATCCTGCGACGAAAAGCATCATCGCAATCACGCCAAACGTCAGCCCGTACTGAGATTTTTCTTTCATCGAGCTGGGCGCTTTTTTCTGTAGTTTATCGCTCACGTATTTCTTGATAACACTCTCCGCAAATCTAACTTGCGGACTCTACTCCTCTTTCTTCGTTGACTCTTTAGGCGCTCTCTTTCTTGTAGTTTTCTTCGCCGCGGGCTTGCGTTTAGATGCAGTGGTCTTTTTCCCTGCGGTCTTTTTCGCTGAAGGTTTCCCTTCCTTAGTTTCAGGCTCTTTGTGATCTTTCGGACGCTTCGCTTCCCTGTCTTCTTTTTCGAGCTTGAAACCAAATTCGGCCATAACATCCATCACTTTTCCAACCGCCTTGTATGGCGAGTTCAAAACAAATGAGAATGTTTCTCCGAGCGCTATCGCTTCGAGCTCAACTAATGAGGCAATCTTCTTTTCAAGCGGCAATTCCTTAAACTCTTCTCGGTATTCTGCTTCCTTTTCTTCAACCTTCTTTTCGCTTTCCTCGGCTTTCTTTTTCACGGACATAACTTCCATCTCTCCTGCTTTTTCAATTTTTGTCTGGCATGCCAGACGCTCACCACTTTTACGGCCCGCAGCGCTCAATAGTTCCATTTCAAGCTTGGTCGGCTTCGACAGCAGGGTTCGGCCCTTTGAAACTTTCATAATGCAGTGGTGCTTACCCTCTTCGTCGGTAAGGCAATCGCCGTCGAGCTTCACCCCGATCCTCTTCGCCGCATCCACCAGATAACATCCTACCGGTACTACTCCGCTTAATCCCTCGGATTCAAAATCTATCGTTGTTTCTTTCATAATTTACTGCTTCTCAACCGATCGTTGTCTTGACCCTGATCCGGGGTTGGGCACCGGGTGCGGCGCTTTGAAGATCCTTTTCTTTCTTCTTACAATTCTTACAAATACCTAAAATTCTGAGCGAATGATGGGTCGGTTTGAATCCGAATTTTTCCGCCATCGCGTCCTGCAATTCCTCGATCTCTTGCGAGAAGAATTCGATAACCTCGCCGCATTCCGTGCAGATCATATGATCGTGATGCTCATGATCGAAATGATGCTCGTAATAGGTTCGGCCGTCTCCGAGCCTGACTTCTCGGGCCAACCCGGCCTCGGTAAGAAGTTTTAAGGTTCGATAAACAGTGGTTTGCCCAACATTCGGATCCTCATTCCGAACGATACGATACAAATCCTCACTCGAGAGATGCTCCTCAGTTCGAAGAAACACTTCCAGAATCGTTTCCCGTTGAGCTGTTCGTCTCAGCCCCGATTTCTGAATATGTTCGAGAAATATTTCCTTCTCTTTTTTGAATTCTTCCGCTTTTTGAGCCATTTTCTTAACTGCTATCCAACCGCGATCGCTCAGTATATTTTCTCTTAAATTTATTTTAGCATTTGACCGAACAAAAGGTAAATTTATCGTCTATTAACCTTCTTCCGTAGTTTCTTTTCTTCAAGAAGTATCTTCTCCTTCATATCGCTGATACGGCCTTTATTATCCGGATCTTCGCCAACCAGGCCGAGAGACTGCAATCCAAGCCTCAAATAGACAATTCTGTCTTCGGCCGAAAGCTCACCCTTCATTGCTTCGATGTGCCGCTGAAACGTCTCTGTATCGACGCGGGCGAACGTTCCGGTCAACGCATCGGCTGAATTCTGGTCCTCCAAATTAGAAATCGTGCTTTTTATAAGCGGCATCAGAATCTCCTTGCTCTGAATCTCGTCCCCGCCGCATTTTGAAAACATTCGAAACGCAGTATCCAGAAGCGCGACTAAATGACCGCAGGCAGTTACCGCCGAAGCGTGATACAGCGCCTTATTTTTCGTCTCGACAGTAAACGGTTTACCGCCGAGATCCCTTGCGATCTCATTCCCGATCCTGACCGCGCTATCATCGCCCTCAACAGCAAAATATGCGTCGCGCATTCGTTCCGGCCCAAGCCGCGAATCGCTAATGGAGACCAATGGGTGGAGCGATCCGACGTGGTAGTCCGAATTCCCTTGATTCCGTAAAACTTCTGACGACAAAGAGCCGCTGGTGTGCAAAACAACCGTTTCTCTGCCCGGCCCCAATTCGGCCAGTTTTTTCGATACCGCGGAGATCTCAGAATCCCCGGTAGTGATCAGGATTATATCTTCTCCGAGTCCGGCCAATTCATTTTCATCGAGAACATTGGGCCCCGAATCGATCTCACTCGATATCTTCCGAGCATTTTCCAGGCTGCGCCCGACAAGATTCTTAATTTCGTACTTGTTTCGAGGCAGAGCCAATGCCAGTGCTCCGCCCACTCGTCCGATACCGAATATCGAAACAGTTTGCATAATAAAAGTTTAAGACAAATAGAAAAAAGGGCAAAAAGGTAAACTACATTTGTAGCCCCTTCGCCCTTTAGGTAAGTTTCTGCCCCAATA
>JABDJV010000410.1 GCA_013003295.1 Pyrinomonadaceae bacterium
TTGCGGGGCAAATTCCGTCCGATCGTTGAGAAATTTACAAATGAAACCGGTGTTACACAGAGCTACAAAGCAATGGTTGACAAAGCCGGATTTATGGCCGCCTTTATTGGAAAAGATGCCAAAGATCTTGATGGGTACGTCACTCAAAAGGCTCTTGACGGAACATTCTATATGGTCGCCCAAGAGGAAAAGAAAATCCGTAAGGATCCGATTGGAAGAACGACCCAGATTTTAAGAGATGTTTTTGGAATACTGAAATAGTCGTCGGTAGCTATTTGTTGACGAAAGGCGGTCGTTTGGCCGCCCTTTTTTTTTGAGAATTTCGAACGGCCGATCGTGTTTTGATGGATATTTTCTGAATGCGCCGTCATGAAAGGGATATATATTGCGCATAAGTCTCAATTCTGGTACGATTTGTGAACTTCCAGAAAAAGTATACAAAAATATTTAGATAAGGTGTTAAAAATGTTTGATTCTATCTCTACCAGCGAATTTTTGCCGAAAGCGCGCACGTCGGATATCGTGGTTCAGGAAATCGATAATGAAACGCTCGTTTATGATCTAGGCGATAACAAGGCGCATCAGTTGAATGAGACGATGAGCTTAATCTGGAAGAATTGCGACGGCCAGACAAGTATAGTGGAAGTGGTCGAGAAATTAGAGCAGCTGATAGATTCGAAGATCGATGCTGATTTTATCGAATTTGCCCTAAGCGAGCTGCAGAATATAAAACTCTTGTCCGAACCAAATAAGAGCGATTCGATGCCGAATATATCGCGGCGTGATATTGCGTTTAAGTACGCACCGATTGCCGTTGCGCTTCCGATCGTGATCTCACTCGTTGCGCCGGCCGCAGCCCAGATGGCAAGCTGCCTTCCACCAAGTACGATTGGTAATTTCCCGAATGATCCGCAGTGTGTAACTCCGGCTGATTGCTGTGATAACAATTGTGGGGATTTTTCGCCAGTGGGGTTTTTCTGCCAACCTCCGGCTCCAATGCCGCAAATACCGTAATACGCAAACTGCCTGACGAATTGAGGTCTGCGGTTAGCAAAGGTCGAATTGTTGAGATTCGATGCCCCTAATGATCAAAGTATTGCAAAGAATGGTATTTTTGTTGACGATTCTGATCGTTATCAAAGCGCCATTCTTTTATTTTTATAAAAGCGAAATTGATCAGCTTGAAGAGGGGTTTGCCGCGCGCGAATTTAATTCTGTTTTTATCGGCTCAAGCCGCACCCGGTCTTCTATCATTCCCGCCTATTTCGATTCGCTGACGAAGGAAGATACACAAAGTTACAACTACGGGACCCTCGGCAGCTTCGGACACAACAATCTAAATCTTGCCGAAGAAATCATTAAGAACAAATCTTCGATCAAATTAATTCTTTTTGAGCTGAGTATTCTAAGCGAAGAGCGGGTCGGTTTGACTGAGGAGCTATGGGACAGCTTCACCTTTTCCCGGTATTGGAATTTGCTTAAAAATATGCCGGCAAACGAGATCGCCGGTTTTCATGACCGACTCGCGACAAGGTTTTTGGCCCCCCATTTTTCCAAGGAATTCCGAAATTTTAACGTCGATCTAAAGACGGCATTGAGCAGACGCGATATTTCGAATCCGGATCGGGCGCCGAAGGAGGCGCTTGATAAAACAAGGTCGCTAAATCTGCGAGTCGAAAAAGAAGTTCATTCGCTAGAGGATGAAAATGATTGGAAACGGATTTTGGAGATCATTCGGCTCGCCGAATCAAAAAATATTGAGATCCGCTTTTTTGTTCCGCCGCGGTTGGCAACCGACCAGGAATTAAAGGTAATTTCGGCCTTATATCGAAAATTGGATAATAAAAACAAACTTCAGGCGAATCATGCGGCGGCGGAGCTTTATGGCCCCGGCTTGTCGATTGATGCACTCCACTTAAACCGCCGGGGCGCAATGAAGTTTACCGCATCGGTCGCGACAGAATTTAACAAGAGGTAATTGCCAAAGCCTGACGCTAGAATCTAAGGTAGAGAAATCCGGCGTCCTTGAATACCAAAATATACCGAAGGATCAGCTCGGCAAGGGCCACATAAATAACCCAGCGAACCAACACATGTTGTTTGCCGATGAATGAGTCAAAATTTTTGTTTTTGGGAATCAGGCGATTTATCAGGTCCATACCAAAGATAAGAGCAAATGTGATAGCCATACTCTTTAACTCCGGCCTCGACAGCAAATTCGCATTTGAGTTCGCGATACCGGAGAGGATGTTGGCGACCTTCCCAGGCGTCTGCGCAAGAAAAAACAACCCGATAAATGACCAAATGTGGAATGTAAAGACCCACGATACGAAGTTAGGAATCTTTCCGGAAGGATCCAACCCTATTCGGGGCCAGGCCTGGTGCCTGCCAAATTTCGTAACCCGCTCGAGGACAACAAATAATCCATGCAGGAATCCCCAAATTACAAATCCCCAGGTTAGTCCGTGCCAAATGCCTAACAGAACGAACACAAAAACCAAAACGAGGAAAATCTGCCCGCGGCTCTTAACGTTCTTGCTTAGCGGGAAGAAAACATAATCCCGAATCCAAGAGGTCAGACTTATATGCCAGCCCTGCCAAAACTTGAGCAGCGAGGTCGACGCGTATACTCGGTCGTCAAAGTTTTTTGATACATTGATTCCAAAAATTCTCGCAGAGCCTACAGCGATGTCCGAATAACCAGAGAAGTCACAAAAGACCCGAAAAATCGACAGCACGATCGCGAAATATATGATCAATCCGGGAAAATTTTCGGGCTGGGCATAGATCTTTTGCACAAGGTCACTTATCCGATCTGCGATAACGACCTTTTTAAATACGCCCCACAAGATGAGTTGGAACCCGGCACGTATATTCTCATATTCAAAGGAGACAGGGTTGTTGATCTGGTTTAACAGCGATTTCGCACGCTCGATCGGTCCCGCTAGAATTGTTGGGAAGAAAGCCAGAAACAATGCAAATCGGTGAATCCGGGTCTCCGGCTCAATATATTCCCGGTAAATATCGACGACATACCCGATCGCTACAAATGTGAAGAAAGAGATTCCCAGCGGAGCGAGATATGGTTGATCCGGAAATGAAAACTGGATCGAGAAGGCCTCAAGCATCCCGCTTATCGCCTGGTTTATTGGGTTTAAATACTTAAAGATAAATAACGGCAGCAGCAGGATGGCCACCCCGCCGAATAGCCAACGCCTTTTCTGAGAAG
>JABDJV010000443.1 GCA_013003295.1 Pyrinomonadaceae bacterium
ATATAAGTGGATCGTCAATGAGAAGCCCGAGTTGGCGGTCGGATTTTACTTTCTAGCAATTTGTTATGATAAACTTCAAGAATATGAGGACGCATTGGCGAATTATGAGCAGTTTCTGCAGCTTGCAGACGTTGAAAACGGCGCGCTTGAAATTGAGAAAGTAAATTTACGATTGCCGGTATTAAAGAAACAGATTAAGCGGGGCTTAGGTAAGAAAAGCCAAGGAGGATAAAACGAAATGAGATCGCAAGCGAAAAACGCTAACCGAATAGGAAGACTTTCGATTTTTGTTTTCCTGTCGGTTTTTGTCTCGTTTTTGGCGTTCTCGGCCTCCGATATATCGGCCCAACCCCCCGCAGTTGATGATCGGCCGAAAAATCTTGTGCCGCCTCCTTTGATCGTGTTGTCAAAAGACGAAAAGAAAAAACTTCGGGCCACGGTTAGGATCAAAAACAGGACGAAACTTGCGCTGGCCCTGATGAATGCACGTCTGACCAGATCCGAAATGTTAACTAAGGACCAAAAGCATTCGCTAACCTTAGAGCAATTAGGCCGATTTGATGCGGTCATGCGTGACACGATGCGCTATTTCGCTCGCATTGAAAGCAGACGGGGCGCGCTTAAGAACCTCAAGCTGTTTGAAATGACGCTTCGAAAATTCATCCCAAGATTGGAATTGATTCGACGCGAAACGCCGGATCGTTACGGCTACCATGTAAAGCGCTTGATCAAAGATGTACGCAAAGCAAGGACTAAAGCGATCGCACCAATGTTCGGCGATACCGTTTTACCCGAAGGAAGTAAATAAGAAATGGTGTTAATGCCGCAAAGATCAGCCGTACAAATTGTATTTGGAATATTGCTTTTAATTTTCTTCAGCCCTTCCGGTGTCGAGGCGCAGCGAAATGACCATCTAACCAAAGAAGAAATCGAGCTCGTAAGCTTCAACCAGGAACTTGATAAGCGTATCGAAATCTATGTAAAGGCGATCGAACGAAGATTTTTGAGCCTAAACGGTACTAGTTCACTTTCAAAAAAGGAATTGAAACGGCTACAAAAAGATTCTGAGAAGTGGGGCGAGATCCCGAACGGTTCGCAAACCAAATTGCTCTCGGATATAGATAGAATCATAGATGAAGCGATAAGTAAGATCGAAGACGTGGCCGACCGGAATATGAAGAGCGACCTTCTCGCGGTCGCCGTTTACAAATTGTCCGACAGCGCACGTTCCTTCATTCCACGGCTTGAAGCCGTTCGAGACAAATCTGACAGCGCCCGTGAAGTGGCAATTGCCAACAACGCTATTTCGCTGTGCCAAGATGTTATTGCCGCATCATCGAAGCTCGAGCGACCAACCAAGAAAAAGAACAAGAAAAAAAAGAAAAACAGTTAAATCGTGATGGCGACCGCACCTGAAAAAGGTTTCTTTGAAGTGGACGAAAACGTCAGAGACTACATAGAAATGTGTGAGGGCATCGATGGCAGGCTACTCATAGGGATTCTCAAGAATCATTTACCGACTGGCTCAAAACTCTTGGAAATCGGAATGGGTCCGGGAAAGGACCTTGATATTCTCGGCGAATTCTATGATGTGACCGGTTCAGATTCCTCGCAAGTCTTTCTGGATCTGTACCAGGCGCGTCGGCCTCAATCTGACCTATTGCTGCTAGATGCATCGAATCTGAAAACAGACAGACGATTTGACTGCATATACTCTAATAAGGTTTTGCATCATTTAAGGCGCGAAGACCTGCCGCGATCGATCGAAAGGCAAAAGGAACTCCTGCATCCGGGCGGCCTAATTCTCCACACATTCTGGCGTGGAGATGAAGAAGAAAACTTTCAGGATTTGCGCTTTGTAAAATATGAGACTGATTCGCTTGTTGATATTGTGAGTCAGAGTTTCGTAATAGTTGATCACGGGTATTACGAAGAGATGAACCAAGCCGATTCAATATTCATTATAGGCCGACGGTTGAAATAAAACTATGAATGATCCCAAACGAGAGATTCTTCGTCATATAATTGCCACGGTCGCATACCGGGCCAAGAAACCCTTGACCGATGCGCCGGTTGGTTTTGGCGAGTTCAAGATCGGCGATAAAACAAAATCCCCGGTCGAAATTCTCTCGCATATGTGTGATCTGTTTGAATGGTCCCTCTCACAGGCGAAAGGAACCGAGTTTTCGAGGGGTTCCAATTTACTGACATGGGACCAGGAAATCGAACGGTTTTATCGGGCATTGTCGGATTTCGACGAATTCATTGCAGGCAAGGAATCGCTTCATGCGCCGCTTGAGAATCTGATTCAAGGCCCGGTCGCGGATTCCCTTACCCATGTCGGGCAGATAGCAATGATGAGGAGACTGGCAAATTCTCCGATCCGCGGCGAAAACTTTTTCAAGGCTGATATTCGAATCGGCCGGGTCTCGAAAGAGCAGTCTCCACCTACACTTGAGTTTGATTAGTCAAGCGATTTTTGTGCCGATATATTTCTAATCAATTCCATCTTGACGCTCGTCACTTTTGCGTGATAATTTCCTTTTTATCGCGCAAAAATTAAATTATGTCAGATTCAAATTTGAAAAAAACTCCCTTAAATGAAGTTCATCGGAAACTCGGCGGGAAAATGGTTGATTTCGGCGGCTGGGACATGCCGGTTCAATACTCAGCGGGAACCATGAAGGAGCATTTAAGGACGCGGGAATTCGCCGGACTCTTTGATGTTTCTCATATGGGCGAGATCCACGTAGACGGAAGGGACGCGATTCCCTTTGTAAACTCCTTGACGACAAATAATGTTGAAAAACTGGTCGATGGGCAGGCGCATTACTCGGCACTCACCTACGAGAACGGAACCGTAGTTGATGACCTTCTCATTTACCGGTTCAACGCAGAAAAATTGTTCCTGGTTGTAAACGCCGGGACACAGGACAAGGACTGGGAATGGATCCAGTCTCATCGTGGAAACCACGACGTAGATTTACGCCATGCCAGTGTTGAGTATTGTCAGATCGCGATTCAGGGACCAAAGGCAAAAGGCATTCTCCAGACCCTAACCGATACAAATCTCGACGAGATAAAGTATTACCACTTTAACAATGGTGAGGTGGACGGCGTGCCTTCGATAATCTCGCGGACTGGTTATACCGGTGAAGACGGGTTCGAGGTTTACGCAGACGCCGATAAGGCGGAACAACTTTGGAGCGCAATGCTCGATGCCGGAGAATTTGGTCAGGAAAATGGAATACTTCCTTGCGGGCTGGCCGCCAGAAATACCCTTAGGCTTGAATCGGCAATGTCGCTTTACGGCCACGAGATCAGCGACACGATCACACCGCTTGAAGCGAATTTAGGTTGGATCTGTAAGTTAAAGACCGACTTTATCGGCCGCGATGCCCTAAAGCGGCAGAAAGCCGAAGGCCTTAAACGGAAGTTGGTAGGATTTGAAATGACCGACCGCGGAATCGCCAGGGACGATTTTGACGTCTATATAAATGACGAAAAAGTAGGTTCGGTGACCTCCGGAAGTCATGCACCGTACCTGAAGAAATCAATTGGCTTGGCATTTGTTCCGGCCGAGTTTGCAAACATCGGGCAAGAGATTAAAATCGATGTAAGAGGCAAACATCTTGCGGCAGAAATTGTGCCGACACCTTTTTATAAGAGAGAAAAAAATTAACTAATTTCTTACGATAAAATTATGTCAAACATTCCAAACGACCTAAAATACAGCAAAGATCACGAGTGGATCTCCGTAAAAGACGATGTTGCAACGATCGGGATTACCGATTATGCACAGGATGCGCTTGGTGACGTTGTTTATATCGAGCTTCCGTCCGAAGGCGACAACTTTAGTGCTCACGATGCCTTCGGCTCGGTCGAATCCGTAAAAGCAGTTTCGGAGATCTTTACGCCGGTAGCGGGTGAGATAGTTGAGAGCAACGAGGATCTAAACGACACACCTGAGGTTGTAAACGACGACCCCTATGGGGACGCTTGGTTGGTTAAGATAAGAATGGACAACTCCGGCGAAGCTGACGCGCTCCTTTCCGCTGAAGAATATGCGGAGTTCTTAGAATCTGAAGAAGAGTAAGTCTCAAAAAGTCAGGAAGTCTGGTTAGTCCGGGAAGTCAAAAATTACTTTTCGTTCGATCCCGCTGATTTCCAGGACTTTCAAGACTTCCCAGACTAACTTATGAGATATATTCCAAATTCACCCGAAGAGCGTCAAGAGATGCTTAAAGAGATCGGGCTTTCATCGGCTGATGAACTTTTTCGTTCGATCCCGAACGATGTTTTACTAAATCGAAAATTAGACGTTACCGAACCGCTTGCGGAAAATGAAGTAATCGGGTTTATGGAGTCGCTTGCGGATGAGAACACTGCCTCCCGCAAGACTTCCTTTCTTGGGGCAGGCGTTTATTCGCACTTTTCCCCAACCGTGGTAGATCATCTGATTCAGCGAAGCGAGTTTTTTACTTCATACACGCCGTATCAACCGGAAGTAACCCAAGGAACCCTGCAGTATATTTTTGAATTTCAAACGCTTGTCTGCCAACTGACGGGAATGGACGTTGCGAATGCTTCCATGTATGACGGCTCAACGTCGATGGCAGAAGCTTTCCTGATGGCGCAAAGGGTAACCCGGAGGGACAAGGTTCTGGTAGCCGAAACGGTTCACCCGGAATATCTGCAGGTTGCAAAGACCTATACTCAGCACGGCGATCTTAAGCTCGATACAATTGGTTTCGAAGAGGACTCAGGCCGTGTATCAGTTTCTGAACTCGATAAGCTCGATGAGGAAACTGCCGCTCTGGTGATTCAGTCGCCAAACTTTTTTGGCTGTATCGAAGAATTAAATGACCTGGCAGACAAGGCGCATGAAGTCGGGGCCCTGCTGATCGTCGTTGTTACAGAAGC
The DNA here is from genome assembly GCA_013003295.1 of Pyrinomonadaceae bacterium. Lineage (GTDB taxonomy): Bacteria > Acidobacteriota > Blastocatellia > Pyrinomonadales > Pyrinomonadaceae > Aridibacter. The sequence continues at coordinate 4,924 of JABDJV010000443.1, forward strand.
GATCTCTTTTGGTTTGCTGAAAACGCCGGGCGATTGCGGCGCCGATATCGTTGTCGCCGAAGGACAGAGCTTTGGAATTCCAATGTCGTTTGGCGGACCGCACGTCGGGTTATTTGCCTGCAAACAAAAATACGTTCGAAATATGCCGGGAAGACTTGCCGGAGTTGCTTATGACAAGAACGGTAACCGTGGTTTTGTGCTGACGCTAGCGACGCGTGAGCAGCACATACGAAGGGAGAAAGCAACCTCCAATATTTGCACGAATCAGGGTTTGATCGCGCTTGCGGCAACTATTTATATGGAGACTCTGGGTAAAAAAGGGTTGCAGGAAGTGGCGATTCAAAATGCCCAAAAGGCGGCTTATGCTGCAAACAACATTTCGGGAATTGACGGCTATTCGCTCGCATTTGATTCGCCAAACTTTAACGAGTTTGTTGTGAGTGCACCGGTGCCGGCCGATGAACTTTTGGCGAGGCTCAGAAACGGACACGACATACTTGGCGGAATCGCATTGTCAAAATACTACGCCGACCGTCCAAATGATCTCTTGGTTTGCGCGACTGAAACGAATACGAAGGAGCAGATTGATAGTCTGGTTGCCGCGCTAAAAAAAGCCTGAATAACCCGAAGGCGGCGCGATGATATTGCTTCTAACCGGATTAGTGTTCCTTGCCGTACTTGGCGCTATCGTAGCAGTCGCCTTTCTGCCTGGAGATCCTGAGAATTTTAAGAAATGTCAGCATTGCAATAGTAGCGTGAAGATCGAATCCGTCGTCTGTAAACACTGCCGAAAGGATTTAGTTGAATTACCATATTAGAAAAAATGAGCATTAAAAAAGTAACACCACACCCGTCCCAGAATGAAGCGCTTATATTTGAGCGTTCGCAAATCGGAAGAACCGGCTATCGTCTCCCAAAACTGGACGTTGAGGAAACGGATATTGACGAGATCATTCCGCCGGAATTGAGACGCGATGACGGGCTCGACGGCGTACCCGAGGTTTCTGAGGTGGATATTATTCGTCACTTTACACGTATGTCCACGTGGAATTTCTCGATCGATCTGGGTATGTATCCGCTGGGAAGCTGTACGATGAAATACAATTCTCGCCTGAATGAAAAGGTCGCGAGAATCCCCGGATATACGAATCTTCATCCTCTCGCGCCCGAAGAAGAATCTCAGGGCGCTTTAAAGCTTATACACGACTTGCAGGAGGATCTCGCTGAGATAACTGGACTTCCCGGCGTGTCGCTTCAGCCGGCAGCGGGAGCTCATGGGGAAATGACCGGCGTCATGGTGATACGTGCGTTCCTGGATAAACGTGACGGTGAAGCCTCGAAAGACCGGCGCGTGATGCTGGTCCCCGACTCTGCTCATGGTACGAATCCGGCCTCGGCACGGCTAGCAGGATTTACAGTCAAGACGATCCGTTCTACATCGGAAGGATTCACCGATATGGAACA
>JABDJV010000405.1 GCA_013003295.1 Pyrinomonadaceae bacterium
TCCTTCGACAGGTTGTTTGATCCAAAAGGAATTAGGGGCAGTAAATGCGGCGGGAATGGATGTTTTTGCGGCGTGCTCCGGATTCTTGTACGGGATTACCATGGTGGAATCTATGATTCGCACCGGGCAAATAAAACACGCTCTGGTGATCGGTGCTGAAGTCTTAACAAAATACGTCGACTACACAGACCGCTCAACATGTGTGATCTTTGGGGATGGCGCCGGCGCGGCGGTTCTCGGACCGGTTCCGGAGGACAAGGGAATTCTGGCAACAAAGATCATGTCGGACGGCCGCTATGACGAGCAGCTGTTTGCCCCTGGCGGGGGAACTAAAATGGGTTGGACCCCGGAAGTTATCGAAAACCGCGACAATTGCTTTAAGATGCGCGGCAATGAACTTTTCAAAGTAGCAGTTCGTTCTATGTCAAAGGTTTCAAAAGAGATGCTTGCTAAGGCCGGGTATACGGTCGACGATGTAAAGATGGTTATACCGCATCAGGCAAACCAAAGGATCACGGATGCGGTTGCGAGGCGTTTGAAAGTGCCGGACGAGAAGGTTTATTCGAATATCGCTGAACATGGAAATACGTCCTCTGCCTCAATTCCGATCGCGCTTGATGAATGTTTACGGTCGGGAGAGATCGTTGAAGGCGATCTGGTGTTGATGACAGCATTCGGCGGCGGCGTCACGTGGGGCGGAACGCTTGTAAGATTTTAGTTATTTGAAATGGGCAAAATTGCTTACATTTTTCCCGGACAGGGAAGTCAAAGTGTTGGAATGGGTAAGGATCTATTTGATTCCTACGCGGAAGCGAGATCGGTTTTTGAAGAAGCCGACGAATCGCTGGGTTTTTCGCTTTCCGAAATGTGTTTTAGCGGAACTGAAGAAGATTTGGCGCTGACCGCAAACACCCAACCGGCGATTTTGACCACATCCATCGCGGCTTACAGGGCAATGGAGGCAAATGGATATCCCAAACCGGATTATGTTGCCGGCCACAGTCTTGGAGAATACTCCGCATTGGTAGCCGCTGGCGCAATCAACCTCGCGGATGCGGTAAAGACTGTTCGAAAACGCGGTGCTTATATGCAGGATGCGGTTGCGGTTGGCGTTGGAGCGATGGCGGCGATAATTGGCTCGGATCTGTCGACGGTTCAGGAATGCTGTCAGGAGGCCGCACAACAACAGATTTGCAGCCCTGCGAATATCAATTCGGCAAAGCAGATCGTGATCGCGGGAAATGCAGAAGCAATTGACCGGGCTTGCGAGATCCTTAAGGACCGAGGGGCCAGAAGGGCGATCAAGCTCAATGTTTCGGCGCCCTTCCACTGTGCGTTGATGAAAGCCGCAGAAGAGAAACTTTCAATCGATTTGCAGGGGATCACTTTTAGCGATCTGGATTTTCCTATATTTGAAAACGTATCCGCGGAAGAAAACTCAAAGGGCGCAAGAGTCGCCGAGGCGCTGACCCGGCAGGTATCTTCGCCGGTTCGATGGCTCGAAACGGTGCAGAATATCATTGGTCGCGATGTTGATACATTTGTCGAGGTCGGAGCGGGAAAAGTGCTCTCTGGCTTGGTCCGACAGATCGACCGTAACCCGAATTGTTTCAATGTTGAAGACTCAGAAAGTTTAAGTAATACTTTAAGTAATTTATAAAATTAGATTTCAGGAGAAAATATGTCAGAAGTTCAAGATAAAATTAAACAAATCATTGTCGACGAATTAGGTGTAGATGAAGCGGAAGTGACGGAAAATGCCCGTTTTATCGAAGATCTCGGAGCGGATTCGTTAGACTTAGTTGAGCTTGTTATGCGCTTTGAAGAGGAATTTGATATAGAAATTCCCGATGAGGACGCGGAGAAGATCCAGGGTGTTAAAGATGCCTACGCTTACGTCGAGCAACAGAAGGGTTAAGATCGTAAATTGTAAATAGTGAATGGAAAAAACAACAGCCTAAAGCCATCTAGCCAGGCCTATTCACTATTTACTAATTTCTATTTACCAGATATATGAAACGTCGTGTTGTAGTTACAGGATTTGGATTGGTTACGCCATGCGGAAATGATGTCTCCACTACGTGGGATGCGTTGATGAATGGTGTAAGCGGAGCTGACTACATAAAGAAATTCGATACCGAGAAATTCAACGTCAAGATCGCCTGTGAGGTAAAAGGTTTTAACGAGCAGGATTATCTTGACCGGAAAGAAGCTCGCCGAATGGGGGCTTTTACTCATTTTGCGATTGCGGCTTCTGATGAAGCGGTCAAACATAGCGGGCTTGAGATAAATGACTCAAACTCTGAAATGGTAGGCACTTACATCAGTTCGGGTATCGGAGATTTTTGGGCGATCGAGCGCGAGCACGAGAAGCTCCTGAAATCGGGGCCGGGGCGAGTCTCGCCTTTCTTTATCGTTTCCGCGATCGTAAATTTGGCCGCTGGAAATGTTTCGATAAGACATGGCGCAAAGGGCCCTAACTCGGCAACTGCAACGGCTTGTTCTGCGGGTGCACATGCGATCGGCGATAGTTTTCGTTTGATCGAGCGCGGGGATGCCGACGCGATGATCTGCGGCGGCGCTGAAAGCGCAATAACGCCTATGTCTGTAGCGGGTTTTGCCTCGATGCGGGCGCTTTCTACAAGAAACGATGAGCCAAAGCGTGCGTCGCGTCCTTTTGACGCCGAGCGTGACGGATTTGTTATCGGTGAAGGTGCGGGAATAATGATCCTCGAAGAGCTCGAGTTTGCGAAGAAACGCGGTGCCACAATTCACGCCGAGATCGTCGGTTACGGGATGAGCGGAGACGCTTTTCACGTGACGATGCCGGATGAGACTGCTTCAGGGGCAATACGGGTAATGAAGAAGGCGATCGATGACGCGGGAATCTCGTCCGATCAGATCGGATATATTAATACCCACGGCACCTCGACACCATATAACGACAAGTTTGAGACTCTGGCGATCAAGGAAACATTTGGCGAACATGCGAAATCGCTCGCTGTAAGCTCGACCAAATCGATGACCGGACATGCTCTCGGAGCGGCCGGAGGCATCGAGGCGGTATTTGGCATAAAGGCCCTGACGGACAACGTTTTACCGCCGACAATAAACTACGAAAACCCGGATCCCGATTGTGATTTGGATTATGTTCCGAATGAAGCAAGGGAAGAGAAGGTAGATTACGTATTATCGAATAGTTTTGGATTTGGTGGTACGAATGCTTGTTTGATATTCAAGCGGTTCGAAGATTAAGTAAATAGGCGTTTTGATCCTAATGGCGATCAAAACGCCTGTATATTGTCATCTGAATGAATAGTCATTCATTTGGAGTACGGGAACTTTTTTTGATAAATAGAAAAAGGTTATTAACCATTGCGAACGCAGTTACGTTCATTGCCGGAAATTTGCCGGCGTTCCGACAAAAGTTATGAAAATTATAGTTTTAATGAAACAGGTCGCGAATAAAGACGCGGTGTTGCGCATTCGCGGGGACGAAAAGTGGATCGACGAATCCGATATTTCGCAGCAAACTAACGAATCGGACGGATATGCACTCGAAGAAGCGTTGCGGCTGAAAGAGGCAAAAGGCGAAGGTGAGGTGGTCATTTGCACGCTTGGAAAAGCGGGTGCAAAGACCGTTATCAAAGACGGCCTGGCGCGCGGAGCGGACAGGGGAATTCACATCATTGTCGAAGATGAAAATGCGTTGTCGCCGTTTCAGATCGCGAAAACGATCGCGGATGCGATTCGTGAGGAGAATGCTGATCTGGTGTTTGGAGGTTTGCAGTCTGATGATGCGAGCTACGGACAGACAGGCGTGGTGCTTGCCGAGATGCTTGGCGTGCCGCATGCAACCATCGTTATCGAAGTGGACCGCGATAGTCTTACCGAAAGCGGCCTGAGGGTTAGGCGTGAGCTCGAAAGCGGTTGGTATCAATGGTTTGAATATCAATTGCCGGCATTGATGACCATCCAGTCGGGCATTTCCCAAATTCGTTATGCGAGTCTCAAGGGGATCATGGCAGCAAAGAAAAAGGAGATCAGGGAAGTTACACCGGATGTTGAAGGTTTTGATTC
>JABDJV010000019.1 GCA_013003295.1 Pyrinomonadaceae bacterium
GTGCTCACGATCTATAACGTGCCGGTTTCCGGTGACGGTAACAAAGAAATCGCCGATTGCCGACGCCTTCTCCATTGGTAAGACGCGGAATCCGTCCATCACGGCTTCGACTGCTTTGATCGGATCTACTTCGGTAACGATAACGTTCGCACCTAAGCCTCTCGCTCTCATTGCAACGCCTTTACCACACCAGCCGTAACCAACAACAACAAGATCCTTGCCTGCAAGCAGGACGTTGGTTGCGCGGATGATTCCATCAAGAGTCGATTGACCAGTTCCGTAACGATTGTCAAAGAAGTGCTTTGTTTGAGCATCGTTTACTGCCATCGAAGGGAACTTCATCACGCCTGCTTTCTGCATGGCGGCCAAGCGAACGATACCAGTGGTGGTTTCTTCGGTTGTTCCAATGATCTTATCAGCGTGGTCCTGGTATTCCTTCAGAAGTGTTGCAACAACATCCGAACCATCGTCGATGATAATGTCGGGCTTTGAATCCAAAGCTATTCTTACGTGACGGTTATAGGTTTCATTGCTTTCACCTTTGATCGCAAAAACCGGTATGTTCCAGTCAGCAACAAGGGAAGCGGCGACATCATCTTGGGTGGAAAGCGGATTTGAAGCGATCAGGATCGATTCTGCGCCTCCTGCCTGCAATGTTCGCGCGAGATTTGCCGTTTCCGTAGTGATGTGAGCACACGCGACGATTTTTACACCGTCGAGCGGCTTTTCTTTTTCAAAACGCTCCCGTATAAGTTGAAGAACAGGCATCTCTCGATTTGCCCACTCAATCCTTTGCTTGCCTTGCTCGGCAAGGTTTATGTCTTTAATGTCGTATTGCATTACGGTTCCTTCTTGTGCCATAGTAGTCTTCTAAATCCTTTATTATAAATAGTATAAAAGGTAAAAGTTAGGAAAGGACAATAACTTGAGTCCGTTATCTTTTACCATATGAATAAGTTTACATTCCTGACGCGGCGCCATTTGAAGCACCATTCTTCAATGCCTCGGCCTTATCCGTCTTCTCCCACGAAAACTCGTTGCGTCCAAAGTGTCCGTAGGCGGCTGTCGCCCGGTAGATCGGACGTCTGAGATCAAGTGTTTCGATGATCTTAGCCGGCGTTAACTCGAAATTCTCTCTAACAAGTGTTGAAAGCGCTTCATCGTCGATCTTGCCGGTTCCATGTGTGTCGACCAAGACGGATACTGGTTCCGCTACGCCGATCGCATAAGCCAATTGAACGGTGCATTTATCGGCTAACTCCGCTGCAACGATATTTTTCGCAATATAACGGGTCATATACGCTGCCGAACGGTCAACTTTTGTCGGATCTTTACCGGAAAAAGCGCCGCCGCCATGGGGTGCGTATCCGCCGTATGTGTCGACGATGATCTTACGTCCGGTTAAACCGGCGTCACCCATCGGGCCGCCAACAACAAAACGTCCGGTCGGATTAATGTGATATTTCGTTTCATCATCCAGAAGATTGGCCGGAATAACGGCTTTGATAACATGCTCCATTATTTCAGAGCGTAGCGTTTCATTTGTAACGTCGTCTGCATGCTGTGATGAAATTACAACCGCTTCAACACGCGCTGGTTTACCATCACGATATTCGATCGAAACCTGCGACTTTCCGTCCGGCCTTAAATAGGGAAGTTTTCCATTTTTACGCACTTCCGTAAGCTTTTGGGTGAGATCGTGCGCCATCTGGATCGGCATCGGCATCAATTCGGGGGTTTCGTTACAGGCAAATCCGAACATCAATCCCTGGTCGCCGGCCCCCCCTGTATCTACGCCTTGTGCGATATCCGGTGATTGAGTTCCAAGTGCGTTGAGAACACTCATTGTATTGGAATCATAGCCGAAGCTTGCGTCGTTATACCCGATTTCTTGAATCGTCTTTCGAATGATGTCTTGATAATTGATGATCGCGGAGCTTGTAATTTCACCAGCCACTACGGCCAATCCCGTTGTTACCAATGTTTCGCACGCAACGCGGCTTGTTGGGTCCTGTTCAAGCAGTGCGTCTAATATTGCATCTGATACCTGATCAGAAATCTTATCCGGGTGTCCTTCAGTGACGGACTCCGAAGTAAAAAGAAAATTTTTGTTGTTCAATGTAATTTGCTCCTTCCTAGGAAATAAATAGGTAATATCCAGTTATATTTACAAAACGATAAGTTTACTTTTTGTGATAAGGCTTGTCAAAGCCAAAATCCGGCTAAAATCCCGATATGTCGGGCGCAATGTTGGAGTTCAAGTTGTCCGGTGAGTAATCGGATCACGGCACGGGAAGCTTAATGTAACGCCAAACTTTAAAAATTTTTAAGGTTTAATACTAGGGAGACTCTCAGGTTGGGATAATTTATCGCAGCAGGGTAGAAACATACCACTTGCGTCCGATAATAAAGATTATGTAAATATCCGGTTGGGCTCAGGCACGATTTTGTGCCTCAACCTATATGAGCCCGAAAACGACGCTAAATCCCTTCAATCCGTTTATGTCCTTTTATCTTCAATTTTCCAACGTAAGTATAATTTCAGTTTACCGCGAAAACATCGGAACAATACTTGGTGAGTTTTTGCATACACTTTGTTATTCCCCCTGTATTCGTTTGCCAGGTAACTTTTGGAGTCCCTCAAGCTCAATGAAAGCTCCTTCCGTACGGCATTTGTGTTTTCTATTACTCCTCTGACACTTTTAGTGCCTAAATCGGGGCGCACCCCTGAAGGTGGGATCGGGTCATTCGGGTCATAGCTGACCTTATGATTTATTTCGTGGTAGAGCGTAATTCCTATTGTGTATGAATCCGAAACTTGTACGGGTGAATATTTTCGACTGTTTTTGAAATCTGCAAAATCTATCATCACCTGATAGGATGTGATTCTCGTATTGGTATCAATTGTTCCTCTATCGGTAAGTGCAAACTGAATCTGTCTCGAACCAGAAACGTCAGAAATAAAAAAGATATTGTTCTTGTCGTCTATTGCGCCAAGAATTGCGCGGCGCATTGTTTTGGAACTTTTATATGCTTGCTCATTGCCGTCATAAGATAGGAGCCCCTTTTGATCAAACTCGATGCTTTCCATGCCTGTCTTCTTTCGTAAATCAGTTTCGATAATTTCTCTATCAGAATCGGAGACCGAACGATTTGTTCTCTCGGGATTTTCCAGGGGGTGACCGTCGAAAATGCGAATTTCAGCGTGAGCAGAAAAAGGGCTTAGTCCAATCACAAGAATCATTAGCCAAATGGACAGAAATTGTTCTTGTTTTAATGTCCGATATGTTGGTAAAACCGCTCCTCCGTTCATAACAATTCCCTCCCATTTTCAAGTTCCTGTGTGGCGACGGATTGAAAACCATCCTTTCAAAAGGCCTCTTTTCCGCCTCTATTGGTTAACGCAAGAGTCGGTACAGATATGGCTCACAGGGTTTTCGCATGCCTTCTGCTTCCGGCCGAAAAAGGATCAGGCAACATAGCTGGCGTGAACGGCCGCCAATTGGAAAATCGGAAAATGGCGCGATTTTGAAGGTCGGCGGGAAAGGATGGTATTCGATACCCGCGTCAAAAAAGGTTCGGGTTTCAGCGGTTTTCGTATATAATCCGAGGCAACAATCAAAAGGGTTTTGCAATGTTAGGACCCCCGAATATTTATGGACGAATTACCGGACTGTTCTGGACCTTACGCAGCGGTGACAGGGCGGTGATGGACAAGCGTACGCCGCAAGTCTTTGACAAGCTCCCACGGCAGACCCACCTCAATTCCAACAAAGAACGAAAGAACCACCAATCACGAACTACTATTCCCGTACACGAGGCGTACCGGCGCCTGGTCGATCAGGATAAGGTCCGTTGGCGGAAACGTGCTCAGTTTGTAGTATTTGCAGCGATGATGAGGCGGAAGGAGTTGACCCCGTTTGTATTTAAACGGTGCGTTAAGTAGGTAAGGTTATATGCGTATTAACGGTCTATCTAACTAAGAGAGCAGTTTAAATGTCGAACACCAAGCGCGAGAACTACAAAAAAGTAGAAAGGATATTCTTGGCTGCAATTAACAAGGCACCGGAAGAGCGTGAACATTTGCTCGATCAGGAATGTGGCGCTGATCTTTCTTTACGGCGTGAAGTCGGAAAACTCATTGATTCGCATGACAGTCAGTTTTTGGAGGAACCAGCGATCGCTCAAATGGCTGATTTTTTTGTCGATGAGGAGTCTGAACG
>JABDJV010000043.1 GCA_013003295.1 Pyrinomonadaceae bacterium
TTCGGCACCTGCGATGAACCTGATGATCGGGGAATTGTTGTAGCGTGGGACGAGGCTCCGCGCAATGATCGGTTTCTCCATCGGCATATCGAGAGTTTTCACCCCGGAAAATCGGATTTCGTCACCATTCTCTATCGTCCGCCCTTCAAATCCGCCAATACGCGCCCGCGAATTTGTACTAGCGCTTCCGAGCCATCTCTTTATTTCAAATCCCCCTTTGACAGCAAGATAGCAGCGGTTTCCGTGATGCTTTTTCGTGAAACGTAAAACACTACCTCGCGAGACCGTATGGGCCTGCCAATTTCTTAAGTTTTCGTCTTCGATCGACGCTTCGAAGTTTGCTCCGCCAAGAGCGATGATCGCGTCTTTCTGGAATCGTATGACCGGCGCCGGAAAATGCATCTCCAGTACGGCCTCGTCCTCATCGTTTCCAAGCAGAGTGTTTATAAGCCTTGCAGCGGCGCGATCCATTACGCCACTCGGATTTATCCCAAACTTTCGAAACCCCTGCCTTCCCAGGTCCTGGATGGAATCGAAAACACCGCGTTTTTCAATCAATATACTCATTCGCTTTCGATAAATTTAATCAGGTCACCGGGATTCAAGTAGCTCGGCGGATTCTTTTCGGGAGTAAAGAGCTGAACATTGGTACGTCCAATAATTTGCCATCCGCCGGGCGATTCGAGTGGATAAATACCCGTCTGCGTTCCCGCAATCCCGACGCTGCCTTTTGCCACACGTTCCCTTGGAATTTCTTTACGCGGCGTGGCAATTTTCTGGTCAACTTCACCCATGTAGGGAAATCCGGGAAGAAACCCCAACATAAAAACCCGGTAGGTCGCGCCCAGAAAAATTTCCTTTACCTCGACAACGTTCAGATCATTTGCTGCAGCAACAAACTCGAGGTCAGGTGCGTGCTCTCTTTCGAATGAGACCGGGATCTCGATTACCTGATGAGCAGGAGACGGAGTAATTTTAAGCTTTTGAATCTCGATCTCGATAAGACTCTTGACGATCTCAAACGCGGTTAGAGAGCTGCGAAACTTTCTTTTCGCGGCCAATAGATCAAAGAATACGGTTAACGATGAATAAGCCGGGGCGCATTCGATGAATCCGGGGATAGGATTTGATTCGATTTGTGCCGAGAGTTGATTCACGAGTTCGTTTAGATCGCTTGATATCCGGTTTCCGAAGCTAACCGTCAGAGCATCCTCAGCGATTGGAAATATCTTGTATTTAAGCGCTTCCATAAAAAAATGCAGACAAGATGTCCGCACGAAAGATAGTTAATTGATCTGCCGGATGATTATTCATAGCTCTCCAGTACATCCAAGAGCGTTGCTTTTTCCGTTTCAACATCAAGAATTCTTGCACCTTGGCCGTTTAATTCGGAAACGGTCTTGCCAAGCAGGTCATCGTCCGAATCACGGTTAAAGGTAAGAGTGATCTCGTCGTCTTTTTCTTGAAGTTCAAAGCCGTCTAATTTGTTAAGCGTTATCAAGTTGTCTTTGAGCGATCCTTTCAGGTTTATCTTTACTTTTTGTGTCTGTCGGTGAGATCCACGCAACGATTTAGGGGTATCAACTGCCCGGATCGAACCATTGGCGATGATTGCGACTCGGTTGCAAAGCTCCTCGATCTCGCTCAGGTTGTGCGACGTTAGCAATATCGAGACTCCTTCAATTGCGCCGATCAGTTTACGCATATCTGACGCGGCCAGGGGGTCAAGTGAGCGCGTCGGCTCGTCCAGGAGCAGGATCGGCGGATCGGCAAGGAGAGCCCGCGCGACGGCCAATTTTTGCTTGTTTCCGGTAGAAAGATCTGAAAAACGACGTTTGGCCAGATCCGTTAGATCCAGCTGCTTAAAAAGTCGCCCGATCCGTTTTGTCGCAACCTTATCGGACATTCCGTACAAGCGCGCAAAAAACAGTAGATTCTGCATGCTCGTTAAACGCCAATAAAACGAACGCTCCTCTGCGGTTGCAAGGCCGACCAGCGAACGAACCTTTACATCATTGTTTACTGAATCAAATCCGTTTACCAAAACCTTTCCGCTGGTAGGCTGAACCAAAGTAGCAATAACTTTTGTAAGCGTAGTTTTGCCGGCTCCGTTTTTTCCGATCAATCCAAATATCTCGCCCTTTTCGATCTCGAGTGAAACATTCCGCAGTGCTTCCACAGATTCCTTAACGCGCAATCCAAAAAACTTCCGGACGCGCGGAAAAGGCGGCGGATAGGTCTTTGAAATGTTTTGTATCGAAATGGCCGACATTTGCTACCGTTTTCTCTGTTTTGGGTCAAGGTATTCGCGCAAACCATCCCCGATAAAGTTGAATGCAAGAACGGTCAGAGCCAGTGCAATGCCAGGAAACAGCAGGTTATGCAAAGCATTGGTCATCGTATCGATACCACGCGCGGAATCGATCATTGTTCCCCAGGATGGATTCGGCGGCGGAATTCCCAAACCCAGAAACGAAAGGGATGCCTCTGCAAGGACCGCGCCGGCCATTGCCAGTGAAGCCTGGACGATCAGAGGCTGTATCGCATTCGGCATTATGTGTATAAAAAGTTGGCGTAGATTGCTTGCGCCCAATGCCCTGGCAGCCTGAACAAAGTCGTATTCCCTGATCTTTAAGACCTGTCCGCGCATCACACGTGCATAGCCAACCCATCCGGTGATGCACATTGCAATTATCAAGTGGCGAATTCGGTCACCGGGTGAAGGGTTTGTAGCACTGAGAAATGCAACGATCGCGATCGCCAAAAGCAGGCCGGGGAACGCGAGGAATACGTTAAACACATAGCCGGCGAGAAACTTATCCCACCAGCCGCCGTAGAAACCCGCGATCGCACCGATTATCATACCGATTATTCCCGAGATCGTTACTACGGTTATTCCTACAAATAGCGAGACTCTTGCGCCGTGGACAATTCGTGAAAAAACGTCACGCCCTAAGGAATCTGTACCAAACCAATGTTTGGAGCTTGGCGGTTCATTTTTCAGATCCTTAGTTACGCCGGCTGCATTCGTTACTTCAAACCTCCTTACGGGATCGTAAGGCGAAATAAGGGGAGCAAAAATCGCCGTTAGGATAAAAACGGTGGCAAGAAATATTCCTATGTAGGTAAGTCTGTTCATTCGAAAGCTAGTTTAATCTGATCCGCGGATCGAGCCAGCGGTAAACCATATCTGTAAATGAATTTGCTAAAATATATGTGACGCTTATTACCAATACCACGCCCTGAACGAGTCGGTGATCCCTGGTATTTATCCCGTCGAGCAAAAGCGTTCCGATTCCGCGCCAGTTGAATATCTTTTCGGTGATAATTGCGCCGGCAAGCAAAACGCCGAGCTGCAATCCGAGTATCGTGACTACCGGAATCAGGCCGTTCTTCAGGACGTGCTTATAAACAACAACCCTTTCGCTAAGGCCCTTGGCACGCGCCGTACGGACATAGTCTTCACCCAGTTCCTCGATAACGCTTGACCTGACCATACGGGTTAGGATCGCAGAAAGTGCGGCCCCAAGCGTAATTGCCGGCAGAACGATATCCTCCGGATAGTAGCTTCCGGTTGGCGAGAAAATCTGAAGTTTTACCGCGAAAACGTATACGAGCAGCGGGCCGATGACAAATCCCGGTAGGCAGATTCCCATTAATGCAAAAAAGGATGCAAAATTATCGATCAGCGAATTTTTGTTTGTTCCCGCCAATACTCCCAGCGGGATTGATATTGAGATCGCCACCAACAAAGCGGCAAGGGCGAGTTTGATCGTTGCGGGATAGCGTTCAATGATCATATCGACGACCGGACGATCTGTATCATAGGAGATTCCAAGATCACCCTGCAGAACACCTTGCCAATAGTCGACATATCGATTCTCGGCTCCATGCCAAGCAAAGCCTTCTTCACTCCCATACGAAAAGAAGAATCCGGGTTTGTCCAGGTTGTGCCTTTTACGGAATGCCTGAATCTGCTCAGGTGTTGCCTGATCGCCTAAACGGGCAATCGCCGGGTCGCCGGGAACGAGTTCGATCAGAATTGTCACAAGGGACACAACTGTAAAAATGACAAGCAAGAATAATCCCAAACGTTTTGAAAAATTTAAGAGTTTGTACTTGTTCATTCAAGATTCGAGATTTAAAATTCAAGATTCAAAATTCAAGATTCATCATTCAAAATTCGAGATTCAAGATTTAGATCTAATACCAATGACTCGAAAAGTTAATTTCGTTCCTTGCGGCCAAAGGTATTGAATCTTGAATTTAAAGATTGAATCATTTAATTCCCGTGTGAATTGCAGCAATTCCGCCGGTTAGATTTGTGTATTTTACATTGGAAAAGCCGATTTGTCGCATCAGCTCAGATAATTCTTTCTGATCGGGAAACTTCGAAACCGAATCAGGTAAATACTCATATGCACCGCGGGAACCGCTTACAACTCCGCCGATTCGCGGCAAAATATTTGTGAAGTAAAAGTTAAACGCTTGTCTGAAGCCCGGAACGATGGGACTCGAGAATTCCAGGATCGAAAGTTGTCCGCCGGTTCTAAGAAGGCGATAAAACTCTTTTAGGCCGTTTTCCCAGTTTGCAAAATTTCGGAGTCCAAATGCGATCGTTATCGCGTCAAAATGTTCATCTGAAAACGACAAATTCATTCCATCAGCCTCCAGGTAGGGAACGTTTTGCGTACGCTTTTCCGTTTTTTCCTTCGCGATATCCAACATCGGCCGGCAGAAATCGGTTCCGATCACTTTTGCATTTCCAAAATTTTCGAGTTCGAGCGCCAAATCCCCGGTTCCGCATGCAACGTCTAAAACAATGGAATTCGGATCCTCCAGAATTTCCCTAAGAGAATCGGCAACCTTTCTTCGCCAACGTCTGTCAATATTTACTGAGAGAAAATGATTGAGGAAATCGTATTTTGAGGCAATGCCGGAAAACATCTCGCGCACCGCCTTTGCGTGTTCGAGTTCGCCTGCCGTTCTTTCGCTTGTGTTTGGGTTGGGCATATGAAAACTTATTTTCATTAATTCTACAAAAAACGAAAAGAAGTATCACGCGGGGAAGTTTGATAGATCACTATTTTGGATCGTCGGGGTTCCGGTCCTGATCGATCGAAACCGTTTTCGCGGGAACCATCACGACGGCAACATGCGGCTCGTTCGCCAGTTTGTCGGCAAGTGTCTGAATGTCCTTTATTGAAACACTGGACAGACGCTTCATTTCATCCTTTACCGATCGAAGTCTGTAGGTGTCAATATCGAGCCAAATATCAGCCGCGGCTTTGCCTGCCGTTTCGCGGACAACCGCTGATTTTGCGGTTCGGAACTCGTCCGACGAGATCTTATTCTTCAAGACGAGCTTGAACAGGTTTCCAACGTTCCCAATACCCAGGTTCTCCTGTGACGGATTAACCCCTTCCAGTTCAAGCTGGGCTTTCATAAAGTAGATTCCTTTCAGCAGATGAGAATCTTGCCGGATCGCCGAAGCGGCCGTATCACCGTCTTCTTTAGTTCGGTTGACGAGAATTTTCTCAAGAATTCTCGATGAAAAATAATCTCCATCCCGCCTTGATACACCATTAATTGCGTGAACAAGATCTATCTTATTGTTCCCCTCGTTTGGAATAGGGGCTACAGAGGTATCAGGTTTTCCCGGCAAACGAAACGAGGAGGGAACCTTTTCGTTGCTCTTGGTCCAGCCACCGAAAAGCCTTCGAGCGGCCCGATAGGCAAAATTTGACCTTACGTCTCCCGTAATCGTGAGTGTAGCGTTGTCGGAGGTAAGAAACCTCTGCCTTGCGAGGATAATATCGGCAAAATCGATTCCCGCAACACTCTCCATCGTTCCCTCGAGAGGCCTTCCGTATGGAAAATCACCAAGCAGCTTTTTTGCCGCGGCACGGTCGGCAACGTAAGCCGAATTTTTGTCAAGAGTTTTCAGTTTTTCAAGCTGCTTCAGTTTTACCTTTGACGTTAACTCCTTATTGATTTCCGGGTTTATAACCGCCGGCGCTATCGTTTCCAGGACCGATAACAGCTCATCCTGCTTGGCAGTTGCGTTTATTTGGATATAATCGTACGTAGTTTCGATTTCGAGTTTTCCTTCCAGATCTTCTTCGAAAAAAGTCTTCAGGCCCTCTTCCGGAAAGAGTATGTCACCTAAAAGAACCATGGTTCCCATCTTGTCTTTTGGATCAAACGCCGCACCGCTGTGTATTCGGAGCTTTACCGATACCTTGCCGTCATTTGGCTGCTTCCATATCAAGACCTTTAGTTCATTGAGCAACTTCTCCTCGCGTGGCTCATCGAAACTTATGTTTTGGGCAAAAGAAAAAATCGCCAAAGCAGATATAGCAAGCGTCAAAAATATGGATCTTTTGAAAGTCTGTTGAATATTCATCATTCGAAAAAGTAACGGGCTGAATTAAATAATTTAGTTGCAAATAAAGGAAATTTAGTTGTTAACCGAGAAAATTTTAAAATAGTTATCAAAAAGGAAAAAGTTTAGATGTATACGGGCATCGCGTCAAACAATAACAGCATCTATGTAAATGTTATATAATGTTAAGGACGCTCTGCTTAACTTAACATAGCGTGAAAACGAGTTATAATATAGCAGGGTGTTTGGCACCAGTTTTGAGATAAGAATTTTGAGAGGCAAAAAATGGGAAAGATCGTAAAATATTGCTCATCGTGCGATGAAGGGTTCGCTGAGAAGTTCAGCTTTTGTCCAAATTGTGCAAATGAACTGTCGGCATATGAAATGAAGCCTGTTTCAGATTCAAACGGATTGAAAAAAGCCGCAGAAGAGGAAGTTGACGCATCGGCAGCTGACACAATTTTGTCGAAATCGGAAGAAATGAAACCCGAAACCGTTTCGAGCTCAGTCGCCGAAAATTCGAATGATGTTGAAAAAATAGATGGTGCCAAAGATTCGGCGGTTTTCGAGCCGGTTTCATTTGAATCGGATAAAGATGAAGAAGATATCGATGGCGATGATGAAATTGTAACTAAGTTTGAATCTTCCGATGACGAAGAAGTTTCCGATGGCGAAGAAAAATCCGATGAAGAGGTTGAAGACGATGAGATCGTCACCGAGTTCAAATCGTCGAAAAACGAAGAAGCCCCCGAAGATGAAATAGAAACGAAATTTGCGTCTTCTTCAGATGAAGAATCGCCTGACGAGGAAATTGAGACGCGCTTCGAGCAGACCGATAATGAGGAATCCCCGGAAGATGAGATCGAAACGAAATTTGGCAAAGAAGAAGCGATAGATGGCGATGACGAAGACGAAGTCGATACCATAATCGCAACACCTCCTGCGATCAGCCAGATCGAAGGATTAAAGGCGGATAAAAAAGCTGCCGCAGCAAGTTTTGTAAATGACGAGCCTGAGCGGAATTTCGATTTCTACCGACACGACCTCGAAGATGACTATGATGTAACGGTAATTCAAGATCAGAGC
>JABDJV010000065.1 GCA_013003295.1 Pyrinomonadaceae bacterium
ACAGTGCCCTCAAGCCTTCCAAGAGTAATTAATGCTCAATACCGAAAACCTCAAAGATGAATTTGAAGCAAAGAGCGCTGATTTTGTAGATTTTTCGGATTCGCAAAAAAGAGATTTGGAAGAGTATCTGCGCGTGCTTGCGGAGATAATCGAACTAGGAAGTGTAAAAACCTCAGAGCGGGTCGCGACTAGTGAAAATGGAGGAGCGATCCCATCGGCTGAGATCGACGATCAGAAAGAATTCCGGATTGAGTTTGGAATTAGCTGGAACAATCACGAGGAGTCAAGAGAATGGGCGGCCGGAATTCTTGGCAAACGCACCACGTTTGCTGCGGATGGAAGCCAGTATTATTCGGAAAAAGACACCTCGCTGCCGGTCGGTGCGGTACAGATCGGCTGGTTTGAAAACCCCCATAGCGGGGAAGCTGATTACGAGAAGAATACCGAGCTGAGGATCCTGTCGCCAAAGGAATTACTCGAGAATCAGGAAGAGCCTCTGAAGCCGGAATCGAGGGTGAGCGAGGAAATGTTTGTAGGCGAGATCAGTAGAATCGCCGATTTTATATCCAGGAAAACCGGTTGGGAGAAGCGGGGGGAAATGATGCCCTTGGCCTTTTTTGACCGACCGATGCTTCTGCCATTTGCAGCCGCTCAAGATAAACTCCAAAAAAAATTCGTACAGGAACTTGTTGATCTGATTCGTCATTCCCGCGACTCCAGGGTTCCCGTGGTTGGCTACGTTGACCGCGGATTTTCGCGTGACCTGGTAAATCTGATCATCGCATTTAGCGAAAATTCAGCGAAGCCAACGCTCTATGATTCTTCGCTGTTGGGCACAAAAAGCGCGAAGGATAGAAAGATTCTTTCAGATTGGGGGGACCGCACCCCATTTTGCTATTCAAAACGGAAAGGGCTCGAATCTTTTACCGATCCCGAAACCGAGATGCCGCTTGTCGGGTTCTCATTCTTGCAGACATCTACGGATACACTTCCCTCGCGTCTGGATATTCCCAGCTGGGTGTATGAAGAGGGATTGCTGGATGAGGCCGTAGATGTTGTACGTGCGGAATGCGTTATCGGTGTCGGCTATCCGTACGCGCTTGAGACGGCTGATCAGACCGCGGTATTTACGTTCAGGGATCGGGAGATCTTTCTGAAAGCTTTACAGGAGTTTGCCAAAAAGCATAATCTAGACTTTAGTTTTTCGCGAAAAAACAGGAGTAAAGCAAGGCGGCGTTGATCAATGGAAAATGAAAAATTGAAAATGGAAGATGCGGGATCGGGCAGCCGCAGAAAAACATCCACTATCGATTATCCGTTTGGCGAACAGAATACGTGTCCCGCTTGTGGCTCAATTGCCGTGCGAAAAGACGCGAATTATTGCCTGGTATGCGGGAAGATTTTAAGCGAAGATTATGAGCCGCTTGATGCGATGCGCTCGTCTCATCATTTGCAGGGAAAATCATTTCTGGTGGAAAATTCCGAAACCGAGGAGATCACCGATCTATTCCAGCGCAGTGAAAACAACGTTGCGGAAACCGCCTGGGCCTGCTTTGTCTATTCAATGGTTCCTTATTTGGGCATCCTGTTTATACCGTTTACTTTTATATTTGGTGCGGCAGGAATCGCATTTGCCTACCGTTACCCGCGAACAGGCGGTGGAAAGCTGGCGATGGCGAGTATCGGTTTAAGTTTTTTGATCTTATTGCTGCAAATCTTCTTTTGGTGGCTGCTTTACATCATTCCGGTACTTACCGGTCAAATCTAAAACTCTCAGAAAAAGGCAAAGCATAGAAGAAAATGAAGATCGCAAAAATAGTCTCATCAAATTCTCATATTGATTATGTCGGACGTGTGATTGACGAGCTCGATGCTGCCGATCCGCCAGGACCGGATGAGTATGGTTTTGGGAAATTTGTCTCGATTCCGCTCGATAAAAGCCTGGAATCGATCGGAGTGATCTACAATTCGATGCTGATGAATCCTGATTATGCGAATTATGGCCCGAGACTCTCTTCGGCAAACGAGCTTGAAGGATTCAGCCCGGATTTTCTGAATGAACAGGGCTGCCTGATCGGGATCCTGCTGCTTGGTTCAATGGAGGGGTCCGGCAAGATCACGCAGAACATCCCAACGCGAATTATACCCGCCGGAAAAGAAATATTTGCCGCCGCACCGGAGGATGTAAGACATTTCCATCGTGACGAAAACGGGAGGTTGCAGATCCATTATTATTCTCAAATCATAGGGCACGCGGGAAATTTTGGAGTTCCGCTGCTCGAATCGATCATCGAGGGGCTTGGAGAAAACGGTTGTTCGGACGAGGATAAGAAGCGGCTGGGTGTATTAAAGCAATCGCTGGCGTGGCAACGGACGATCGGCGGGATGCGTCTATAGTATTAGCAGCCGCCAGGATCAATCTACAGAAATTAGGAGATCAGATGAAAAAGTTTTCGATAATCCTCATTACATTGTTTCTTTCGTCAAGCGTATTTGCCCAGGTTCGCCCGGTCGAAACCGAAACCGATGAAAAACCAAAAGAAGTTGTGAAAGTCGGGACGGACGCTGGTGAACAGCCAAAATCCCAGCAGTATTTTCGCGCGAAATTTCCGGTCAAGTATCAGGGCGGGTTGCTCGGCTACAGCAAAAAAGAGCATGGCACGATTCGATTTGATGAGATTAATGAGCGAATGATCTTCTTTGGAAAGGACGGCAAAGAAAAATTTTCGATTCCGTATGATTCAATAGTCGTCGTCTACCCGAGCCAGAAGAAAGTTCGTGCGGGAAGCGGTCGGGTGATCGGTGCCGCGCCTGTTCCGGGGGCGAGTATTCTTGGCAGCCTGGTCAAAAAGAAGAAGAACTATATGATCGTGCAGTTTGATGATCCTGAGGTAGATGCAAAAGGAAATGCGAATTTCTTGCTTGATACTGAAGAGGTTCTAACAAAGGCGATAACGGCTCTTGGCGAAAACGCCGAGATGAAGAAACGCGGCGACGCCTACATTAGAAAGAAAGTATTTTAGCGCCGGAACGCAGGTGGTCCGCCCCCATCTTTTTTTTGGGGAGAGCCCAGTGTTTCGCCCAACTGTCCAGTTTGGGCCCCCAATTTAGATCGCTACCGCGATCTTTGCCCGCGAGTCGCGGGCGGTCCGACGGGGGAAGCGCCGGAACACAGGCGACCCGCCTGCATATTTTTTGGATAGGAGGCGATTTTCAGCACGAGATCGCTTTCGCGATCTTTGCCCGCGAGTCGCGGGCGGTCCGACGGGGGAATCATTTTAGATCGCCAAACCTATTTTGCAGAATCGCTGTGATCGAGATAGCTGCAGTTTCTGCACGCAGAATTCCTCCGCCAAGGGTAACAATCTGAAAACCATTCTTTCTCGCCAGTTCGATCTCGGAATGATCCCAACCACCTTCAGGTCCGATCAGGGCGGTTATTATTTTTCCTGAATCAACTGAAGAAAAACTCTCACCATTTCGCTCCGAAAACATCACTTTTGATCCATCAGCGCCTTTAATAAAAGACTCAAATTCATCCGGCTCGGAAATCTGCATAAGCCTGGCGCGGCCGCATTGTTTCGAGGCTTCGATGATTATTTTCCGCCACCTATCGAGTTTCCTGACGACATTTTTTACCTTAACTTCTGAGCGTCGGGTCACGAAGGGCGTTAGTGAAGCAACGCCGAGTTCAACCGATTTTTGGATTACAAGATCAAATTTGTCACCTTTTATCAATGAAATGCCGAGATGGAGTTCGAGGGTTGATTCAGGTGTTTTCGGCTCGACCTGTTTCAGAATCCGGCCAAATGCTTGCCGATTTGCAAACTCCTCAAGCACACATCTGAATTCGTCCCCTTCTCCGTCGAAAACGTGTATTTCGTCGCCGACGGTCAACCGCAAGACTTTTTGGATGTGTCTCGTTTCTTCGCGGTCAAAAGAAAATCGCCCCGGCGGTTTGTTAGAAAATGGAACAAAAAATCTACGCATCATTCTTTAGTTTGAAACCTCTTCCGGAAATCTTCCGAGGCTTGCCGAAGTTTAACCCAGCTCGCAAAGACCTCCGGCGATCCCAGCCAGATCGTAAACCACTCGGCAATTTCTCTGTTCTCTGATCTGTTTGCGGGATCAACGGTCTCGTTGTTTGCCAACTCAAGGGCTCTATCTTTGCCGCCGATAACGGCTCGATTTAACAAACGCATCCCTTCCGTATCGTTTTCGCTGACAAACTTCTTACGCAGATTCTCGGCATTGCGAATCGTATTTAACGTTTCCTCCAAATTTTCAAATTTCATCAAATTGCGGAACATAGGGGCGTAAGGAGTCTCCATACGCCGTTTCACATCGAGCTCAAGAATTTCCGCGTGGCGCAGCTCCGCACCTTCATCGGCGAGTTCCCGGGCGATTATCATTGGGCCGTCAACGGCGCTTTTTCCAAACTGCTCAGCAACAACGATCTCGATCGCTTCGATTTCTTCAGCACCGACGCTTTCGCAATCAAGTTTTTCCCAAACCTCTATGATCAGATCCAGTTTTGTTTTTGATTGCCACATACTGCTCGAAAATCGTGAATAGAAAATAGTTGTGTCAATTTAACGCCTATTCACAATTTACTATTCACTTTTCACTATTCACGGATCTTATGATCTCTGTCGATGAATGATCCTTCGGATCGCCAACGATCGCTACCTGTCCGCCGCATTCTTTTACAATATTTCTTTCGGGTACTGTTTCGGTCGTGTAATCGGTTCCTTTGGCGTGGAAATCAGGACGGATCGCGCGTATCAATTCTTCTACAGTGGGTTCCGGAAAAACGGTTACGAGGTCAACGCATTTGATCGAAGAGATCACTTCGGCGCGCTCGTTTTCCGGCGTAAACGGGCGTTGCGCGCCTTTTTGTTTTTTTACTTCTTCGTCTGTGTTTACGCCGACGATCAGACAATCTCCCAGTTCCTTTGCGCCGGCCAGATATCTCGCGTGCCCTACGTGAAAGAGATCAAAACAGCCATTGGCAAGCACGATCCTTTTTCCTTTTCGGCGTTCTACCGCAACTTTTGCGACAAGGCGTGTTCGGTCCAGAATGGGTGCGTGCAGGTTTGAAAATCTTTCCTGGGTCATAGATCTTACCGAGATTGAGTTTTGAAATCCGTAGGAGTTTCGCGCTCAAGCGAATCGCAGAGCTCCCCCAGCGTTACCGAGGCCGTTCCTTTTTTCATGACAACGTTTCCGCCGGCGTGATTTGCCAGTTTTGCAGCTTCAGGAAACCCGAGACCGCTTGCCAACCCCAAAGCGTAGGCAGCTATGACCGTATCACCTGCCCCGGTAACATCGGCGGGTGCTTTTGAGCCGACTACATCGATCCTGATCGGCTCCAAATCTTTTTGAACAAGGAGCATCCCCTTATTTCCAAGCGTAATGAGCAAAGCCTCGAGCCCCAATTCGCTGCGGAGATCCTCGCATTGCGCGTCTGTGAAGTTTTGTCCGAGGATCTGTTCGATCTCCTCTTGATTCGGGGTCGCGGTTGTCACACCGGAAAATTCTTTCAGACGCGTACGCGAATCCACCAATAGGGGAATACTCTCGCGATCGGCGATCTTCAAGCATAGGTCGGCGATCTCCGCTCCGGCAACGCCATAGCTGTAATCGGAAATTATGATCGCGTCGGCCTCTTGTGCTGCTGAAGACACATTTTCTATAAGCTTAGCCCGGACCGATTCACCGATCGATTCTTCATTTTCATAATCGATACGCACTACCTGCTGTCGCTGGGCATAATTCTGAGCCGCCAAAACGCGGGTTTTTGTGGTGGTACTAAAATCGTCTGCGGTTATTAGAAAACGGCAATCGACGCTCGAGGATTCCAGCACTCCGATCAGATCCTGTCCGTTCGGATCATTTCCGGTAATTCCAACCAATACAGCATTTCCGCCCAGGGAGGCAACATTTACTGCGGCATTTGCGGCCCCGCCAGCGAGCGTTTCAGTTTCGCTATGGCTAATTATGAAAACGGGTGCCTCGCGCGAGATACGCTTGATCGTACCGTGCAAAAATTGATCGGCGACCAGATCGCCGACGATTACTATTTTCTTGCTTTTAAATTCAGCTTTGATAGTTTCGGAAATGTTGTCCATTCGACTTCCAAATTACTACAAAAAACCCGGTGAGACAAAAAAAGCCGCATGAACAAGCGAGTTTCTTAGTATAGCCACCCCGTTTACGGGGTGGTCAACTAGAAACGGATTTCAAAGGGCGTTTCAACGTCCTTTTCTTTGGGCTTTAGCCGCTTTTCGAAGCCCGCAAAAGCGGGCTGTTCAGATCAGACTCAACTGACCACCCGCTAACACCGTGCTTCTTAGTATAGCCACCCCGTTTACGGGGTGGTCAACTAGAAAGAAATTGAAAGGGCGTTTCAACGTCCTTCTCTTTGGGCTTTAGCCGACCAATCGAAAGCCCGCTGAAGCGGGCTGCTCATATGGGGCTCAATTGACCACCCGCTAAAGCGGGTGGCTAAACGGGAATCCAACAAATATCCAGACGAGATCCTAGAGAAAATAATCAGGATCAAAATCAACCGGCGGAACGAGGTCCTTCAATTTCTCCGGGCTCTCGATCATATCTTCTATCCACCAATTAACGGTATGGTAAAGGCATGTTACTTCGCGGCACTGATGCGTACTGTCAAAACTTTGAATCTTCGCCGCGGTTGTTTCGAGGGTTTTGCCAAAATCATCCTTGGTCCCGTAAGCATCCAGATCTCCGAGCCGGCCGTGAGGCTGATTGCGGTAAACCGGGCAGTTGTATAAACCAAGCGGGCTCAGGACTTGCCTAAAATACTGCATATGGCATTCATGCGGCTGGCTCATATACCTTTCGCTGACGCCCTTGAGCAAAACCTTAAGATTGGTCGTTGCATAAACCTGAAAGCTGTCGTCTTCCAGTTCCCGGGCCTCCTCGAGCAGCACGGCTATTTTACTTTTTATACCCTCGAAATGTCTTTCCGATTGCTTCAGGTCAACGATTTCGGCGTTGTTTTCTTCTGCCCTGGTAAGAAACGGTTTGAAGGCGATGTAATCAAATCCATATTCTTTTGCGCGCTTTGTCGCCTCGACCATTTCGTCAAGATTCTCAACAATATTGGTTTCGTTGATGAATGCATCGCGCCAGGTGATGATAAACGAAAATCCGATCTTAAAATCCGGATTCACCGCTTTTACCTTAGGAATTCCTTCGCAGATCTCATCGAGGGTGATCTTCTTCCGCGGCTTATGCATCGCCTGAAAAACTTCTTCTGAACCGGAATCAAGCGAGAGCCGTACCCAATCGGTCGGGTCAAGGTATGGAGCGATTTCCTCGATCTTTGAATTACGGGTTCCGTTTGAGACGATCGCCACCTGCAAACCAAGGGACTTCATAAACTCAACCGTTTCGGTGAAATACCGGTAAAGGGTCGGCTCTCCCCCGCCAATAACGATCACGGATTTTAGCCCCTTTTCGGTCATCACCTCAATACTGTCGAGCAGACTTTGCTGATGATAGCGGTCCGGAGTATTAAGAATATCTTTATCAACGCAATGGTCGCAGGCGAAATTGCAGGCGGTCGTAATATCCAGATTTATTGATACGGGGGCAAAATCGGGTAGGGATGTCTTTGGATCCAGCGCGCCGCTGCGAACACCCCGCTGCCAATCAATATAGGCTTTTACGCGGGGTAATACGTCTTCCTGCCGGAGTTTAGCGCTGAAGTCATGTATCGGAAACAGAGCGATATCGTCAGGCGAATCGTCGCGCTGACCGCGAATGACTTTTGCCGCTATCTCATCAAATTTCGGTGAAGTTGATTTCGGGTTCATCTCTATTTGTAAAGCGCGTTTTTCTGATCGGGCCCCGCTAGTTTCCTATAGCTTCGAGCAAAGACCGAATCCGCGTTTTGAGTGATTCATCGAGGGTTATCAAACCCTTCATTCCGCTCAAAAGGCCTTCAGAATCAAGACTGCGTTTAATATAGACTTTTTTTAGAAAACTTCCAACCAGCATATCCAGCGGGTCAGCCAGCGGGTAGAGGGTGTCATCGAATTCAAACGAAAAAGAGTATTCGGGCAGATGAATTTTTCGCTCCACACGTTTACCGTTGATCGCATAGCCGGCTGGCCTTGGCGGCTTTGGAGCGGGGATCAGATTGAAGCTTGTTTTAATCTCCGTTTGCGCGGCCTCATATAGAAAAGTGAGCTGCCAATGGTCTATTTGGCCACCCAAAATTGAGATCTCAGGCCGCTTTATTTTTCCCACGCCGGCAAGGGCATAAAGCATACTCAGAAGGTGCGGGGCGGAATTTTGCAGCATGTCCGCGCTTTGTTTCGCCGGCGACAGGTCAAACTCAAACTGCGTAACGGGCTTTTCCTTTTCTTCGGGATAGATCGTATAGAATGTTTCGAGCGTATGCGGCCACTGCGTGATCGTTTCAAGAAGACGGCCATTTTCCTGGAACGCCTTAATCAGTTTGGCCGTGACCTCAAACTTTCTGTCCGCAGCTTCATCCCACCAAAGCGGTTTTTCGCAAAGACAGTGGATCCCTTGCGACGCGGCCGTATTCAAGGCTTCAAGATGAAATTCGTAAGGGCTGCAAATCGCCAAAATATCGGGATTTTGTTCTTCAAGCGCTTTGCCGAGGGACTCATAACCCGGGCAATTTACATCGTGCTCAGAACTTAGAATATCGAGCGCCTCATCAATCGAATTCTCGCTTGTTCCGACGATACCGCATATCTCGGCTCCGGCTTGTTTGAACGCGCGTGCTACAAAAGGGCCCGTGCCCTGACGCTTTCTGCGTGCACCAACTACCAAAACCCTTTTGATCTCATTCATGACTTAACCGCTTCTAAGATGCTGGACGTACTGTGGTCCTTGGGGTCGCCAACAATTGCGATCTTCCCGCCATAGGCTTCGACATGGGGTTTTTCAGGCATTGTCTCCGGATCGTAGTCCGTGCCCTTTGCTTGAAAATCCGGTTTGAATAGCTGTATCAGAGAGATCGGAGTTTTTTCCGCCAGAGGGACAATAAAATCGATCGCTTCTAAAGCTGCTAAAACCTCAAAACGCTCGTGATCCGGAATTACCCGTGCGCGGTCGGGTTTATTTATCATCATCGATGCATCGGTGTTTACAGCAACGATTAAAACGTCTCCAAGTTCTTTAGCTGCAGTCAGATAGCGTATGTGGCCCACGTGGAGTAATTCGAAACATCCGTTCCCAAATACTATTACTTTACCGGCCTTTTTAAGCTCTTCAATGCGCGGCAAAAGGTCCTGCGGGTTGAGAAAGATTTTGTCTTTGTAGGACCGTTTAGAAT
>JABDJV010000067.1 GCA_013003295.1 Pyrinomonadaceae bacterium
CCGGATTTGTTAGCAGCGGAGTGTCGCTGATAATTCCCGCAGTTCGCTTGTCAAGAGCACGTTTGCGCGCTTCCGCAAACTGATCCAAACGGTCTTTTTCTTTCCTGGGGTTAAACGAAACTATCCAGTCCTTTAAAAAATTCCCGATATCAAATCCGGAATCTTCCAGTCCGCGCAGTTTCTCCGCAAAATAGAATGACAAAACCGCACCTTTCTCGTAGCTTTCCGATAATTCCAGCGCGGCATCATCAGCCAATGCGCGTTTAAACCGGGCAAGTTCGTCAGCCACCTTCTTCTGCTCGATCTTGTCGGACAGAGAATTGATCTTTCTACGGGCCTGTGCTGTAGCGATTCGGGTCTTACGATATTCTTCCTCACGGGCGTCAACCGCGGCGACGAGAGAGCGGGAGACCGCCAGAAATACATCAGGCGAAACCAGGGTGCCCGTTTTACGTCTTTCATTGAGCAGCTTTTTGATTTCGTCACGGTGCGGCGAAATACTGCGCGCATTTCTAAGCACTAACGGGTCAATAACAAATTGAATAAAGCCCCGTCGAACTTCAGAGGCACTCATATTGGTTTCGGGTGGTACTACCGCGAAATACTTATCACCGATGTTTAGGAAATTGACCGTTCCTTTCGAAGCAAGAATCGCAGGTACGACCGTAAAATTTCTTTCGTTTTCGCGAATCTCGTATTGTCTTACGTTTTTCTTTTTTTGCTTCTCCGACGGCTCGACTGGAATTCGCTCAATGTAGGTCAGCTCGGGCTTCGTATGCAAATAACCCAGAACATCGCGAACCATTTCAACCGTTGACGAATTCAGTTCTTTAGCTGTCTTCTCATGCTCTTTGTAATAGCCGTCGATCTTCGCAGCGATTCCCGGTGATTTGTAAAACTCCTGGACAAGGACGGAAAAATCCAGAACCTCTAAAAGATCATCCGGCAAATCCAGAGAGCGTTCCGGCGCTTTTAGTTCAGGTGTAGACGATAAGCTGTAAGCCAGTGAAATGAATGGAGCTACTGCTTCTGCGGAGCTGTAATTCGGGTGTCTCTTTTGAAATCCATTCACAAATAGCCGGATGCGATTCCTGAGCTCAGGGCTCAAACCCTGAAGGTCTTTTCGAACCTTTGATCGAAATTGTTCACCGCTAGCAGTTAATGTTGTGTCTACGTTAGCAGCTTCCAATGAAGTCAGAATGGTGATCAGGCGCTTGTCCGGCTTGATGGCCACGCCATAATCGGAAATCTCAATTCCCGGTGACTGTCCCAAAATACAAACGGAACAGACCGTAATTAATGCTACAAATATAACTTTTTTCATTTTTCTCGAATCAAAAACCAACCATAAAACGCAAAGAAAACAGATAAGCAAATAGTCTTTTAAAAAGGGGGGTAAAATCGTATTACTTATCGTGTTTCTTTGCTGTAATTAAAGATGCCCTAAATATACCTAAAGATGCTCGTTTCGGGCAAAAATTAAGGATAAAGGAACGATTCGAAAATAAATCCTTTATCCTCAACTGTTTTATTTTTTCCATTAACTGTAGCTTGCCAAGGCTTCACCCTCATCATCAAACGTATCAAAAACGGTAAGGAGCTTTGTGATCGCCAGCAGATCTTGAATCTTTTCGGTTAAATTCAGGAGCTTTAAGGCTCCGCTTTCTTTACTTACGGTAGTGAAACTCGAAACGAGTTCACCGATTCCGCTCGAATCAACATAGCCGACTTCTGCGAGGTTCAAAAGGATATTTTTCTTGCCTTCACCTAAAAGACGGCGAATTGTATTGCGGAGGGCAACGCTTCCTTCCCCGATCGTAACTTTTCCATTCATATCCAAGATCGTTACATCTCCTGCCTGTCTTTCTGAAATATTGAGTTCTGCCATTTTTATCTCCTCAGTTCTAATTTATTGATTGCAATTATTGAATTTACGGCAATAAATGTCTATACGAAATAATGAATTTAGTTATTTTTGGTCATTTTAACCAGCATCCCGCCTTCCGGATGATTATGCCATTCCACAGTGTCGACAAAATTCTGCATAAACAAAATTCCTCGACCCGAATCCTTTAGCAGATTCTCGGGGTTAGTTGGATCCGGTACCAGATCCACCCGAAAGCCATCGCCAAAATCCCGGACAACGATCTCCAAACCCTCATTATCATTGCTCAGCGTAACGTCAACTTTTTTGGTTTCATCAAGTTTATTGCCATGTTTCACTGCATTTGCGACGGCCTCGCGGACGGCCATGTCGATTCCAAAGATCGCGTCATCCTGAAATCCAACTTCTTTTGCAAACTCGACGGATTTTACAACTGCTTCATCTATCGATTCTATCTTGCTAGGTATAGAAATTTTCATCTGCTTCTTGTTCACAAATAATCGCTTAAATTGTATTTGAATTGTTCTAAGTTTGCGTTTTCTTTGGGTTTATGTCAAGAACTAATTGTTTGGAAAAATATGGCGTGTTGGAAATGATGCTGGTAAAAACTGCAGATGCGATGAATGGAGAAATAGATCTTCCGGGTGATAAATCGATCTCCCACCGTGCAGCAATTTTGGCCTCTTTGGCAAGTGGTCAATCGGAGATCATAAATTACGCTTCGGGTGCGGACTGCGTGTCCACTTTGGAGAGTCTGAAGCGGCTCGGCGTCCCGGTCCGTCAGGAAGGGACGACCGTCTTTTTACACGGAGTAGGGAAAAGAGGTTTGCATAAACCTCTGGAGCCGATTGACTGCGGAAACAGCGGAACGACAATAAGATTATTAGCGGGAGTTTTGGCCGGGCAGCAATTTGATTCGGTATTGACGGGCGATGGATCATTACGAAAGCGGCCGATGACCAGGATCATTGAGCCGCTCAAATCGATGGGTGCGGCGATCGACGGGCGGCGTCGGACCGCGCCGCTTTGTATCTTCGGCGAAAGGGATTTGAAAGCGGTCTCTTATGATTTGCCGGTCGCCTCTGCACAAGTAAAATCCTGCATTTTGCTAGCCGGGTTAAATGCCGCAGGAACGACTAAGATTCACGAGCCTGAAACCGTTTCAGCCGTTTCGCCTTCCAGAGACCATACCGAAAGGATGCTGGAGTATTTAGGCGCAGATATCGAGGAATATTTTGTCGCGACGGGTAGCGGATACCGGCATGAAGTCGCAATTGACGGGAGCTCGGAGTTGACTGGAAAAAGAATAATAGTTCCATCCGACATTTCTTCTGCGTCTTTTTTCATAGTTGCGGCCGTATGTTTAAAAAATTCGCGGGTCGTGATCAGGAATGTTGGCTTGAATCCAACCAGGACAGCGCTGGTAAGTGTTTTGCAGGGATTTGGTGCAGATATTGAGATACGAAATAAAAAAACAAGAAATCATGAATTGATTGGGGATCTGATCGTGTGCGGAGACCGAGCACTCGAAACGGGGCAGAAGAAGGCCGAGATCGAAAGGCATCTGATTCCAAATATTATCGACGAGATCCCGATATTATCTGTCCTTGGCACCAGGCTGCCGAATGGCCTGGAAATCAGAAACGCTGAGGAATTGAGGGTAAAAGAATCAGACAGGATTTCGTCGATCGTGGAAAATCTTAGGAAAATGGGTGCTGCAGTCGAGGAATTTCCTGACGGGTTTCGAGTCGGGCGTTCCGAATTAAAAGGTGCGGATGTTGAGTCATCTGGCGATCATCGAATCGCAATGGCGTTTGCCATTGCTGGGCTGCTTGCAACGGGTGAAACGGTTATTAGAGATTCGAGCTGCGCGGACATTTCTTTTCCGGGATTTTTCGATATCCTTCGAAAGGTTGTAAACTGAACTTTTGATGAGCCAAAATCAACAGAGAGTAGTTCTTACGGGTTTCATGGGGGTTGGGAAATCAACAGTTGCACGCCATCTCTCATACCTGCTTAGAACAGAAAAGATCGATCTTGATGAGTATATCGAGAAGAATGAGAAGCGTCCGATTCCAGACATCATTGCTAAAGATGGGATCGAGGCTTTCCGGGAGATTGAGACGAATTGCTTGTCCAGGATCATCAAGCGCGGAACGCGAATAATTTCGCTTGGCGGGGGGGCGTGGCTGACGGAAGCGAATCGCGAGTTGGTAAAAAGCAACGGATGTACGAGCGTTTGGCTTGAATCGACATTTGAGCATTGCTGGAGGAATATAAGCTTTTCGAAAAAAGTAAGACCACTGATAAAGAATAGAAAACAGGCAAAGGAGCTTTTCGAAGAACGGAGCCGGTTCTACTGTCTTGCTGAATGGCATTTTATCGTTAATCCGGGATTCAACTCTTTTGAGATCGCTAAGCAAATCTCATCTGAAATATTTACGAGTTAGATGGCATCGAACTCGGACTGTAGGTATGGATAATTTGACAAAGCGAGCATATAAAAGTAAGTTCGAGGAAATTATTTTTAGGTGCGGCTAGAC
>JABDJV010000074.1 GCA_013003295.1 Pyrinomonadaceae bacterium
GATAAAGGTCGTGGTTGAAGGCCGTGATCGGGGTGAGTCCGTCCGGGTTGAACAAGATGACGAGCGATGTTTTTCAGCGTTGGTCAGGCGAGTTGATTCAGTCGACGAATCCGGTTATCGAACTGACGGTTTACTGCAGCAAATTCACGGGTTAGTCGAGCAGTTTTTGCGAATCGCGCCCGATGCCTACACCGACGCTCTGCACGCATCTTTAAGAGGCGTTTCATCGGCCCAGATCGCCGATGCAATGAGTTCGCATCTGCGGATCGCCGTTGATGAGAAACAAAAGCTTCTGGAAACCTATTCGGTTCAGGAGCGTCTCCAGGAATTGGTAGATATTCTCGAAGTTGAGATCGAGAAAAAACAGCTTGATCGAACCGTGAGTTCGCGAACGAAAAAACAAATGGATAAGACTCAACGCGAGTATTATCTGAACGAGCAGATCAAAGCGATTCACAAGGAGCTTGGCCGGAAGGACGAAAAAGCTGAGCTTGACGAGCTGAAGAAACAGATCGAAGAAGTCGGAATGAGTGAAGAGGCAAAAGAAAAGGCCCTTCAGGAGTTTTCACGTCTTGAGGCAATGCCGCCTATGTCGGCTGAAAGCACGGTTGCGAGAACATACCTTGACTGGCTGATCAACGTTCCCTGGGAAAAGCGCACCGAAGAAATCGAAGATCTCGCAAAAGCCGAAGACATCTTAAACGAAGACCATTTTGGTCTTGAAAAGATAAAGGAGCGAATTCTTGAATATCTGGCAGTAAGACAGTTAGTTAAGAATCCAAAAGGAACAATTCTATGCTTTGTTGGTGCTCCCGGAGTTGGTAAAACCTCTCTTGGAAAATCCATCGCGCGTGCGACCGGCCGGGAATTTGTAAGACTTGCGCTCGGCGGCGTTCATGATGAGGCCGAAATCAGAGGCCACAGGAGAACTTATATAGGTGCATTGCCGGGCCAGATCATTCAATTGATGAAACGTTCGGGGACCGTCAATCCGGTAATCCTGCTTGATGAAGTCGACAAAATTGGCAAGGATTTCCGAGGAGATCCAAGCTCGGCGTTGTTGGAAGTCCTCGATCCGGAGCAGAACCACACCTTTCGGGATCACTATCTGGACGTTGATTACGACCTTTCGAATGTGTTCTTTATCGCCACCGCAAACGTTTTGCATACTATCCCGCCCGCGCTTCAGGATCGTTTAGAGATTCTGCATCTTTCGGGCTACACGGAGAGCGAGAAAAAGGAGATCGCAGTTCGCCATTTGCTTCCAAAACAATCGGAAGGGAACGGAATGGATATTGAACGGGTCAAATTTACGGACGACGGAATTCTCGAGGTAATACGACACTACACGCGTGAAGCGGGTGTCAGAAGCCTTGAAAGAGAGATCGGATCCTGTATCCGCAAAGTCGCCAGACAATTTGTGGTTTCAAAGAAAGCCGATGATTTTAAAGAGGTAATCGACGCGGAAAAAGTCAGGGAATTACTCGGAACAATAAAATTCCGCAAACAGGACATATCCCGAAAGAGCGAGGTCGGACTCGTCAATGGGTTGGCCTGGACCGAAGTAGGCGGTGATGTATTGCAGGTAGAGGCGACGATCGTAAAGGGTCGGGGCGGAGTTCAGTTAACCGGTAAACTGGGCGAGGTTATGCAGGAATCGGCACACGCTGCTCTTACTTGCGTTCGAACCCGGGCGGAGGAATTGGGTATCGATCCGAAGGATTTTCGCCGAAAAGATCTTCATATACACGTTCCTGAAGGGGCGATTCCAAAAGATGGGCCAAGTGCGGGAATCACAATGGTAACCGCGATGGTGTCGGCGTTGACTCGAAAACCGGCGCGATATGATGTCGCGATGACCGGAGAAATAACGTTGCGCGGAAAGGTCTTGCCGATCGGAGGATTAAAGGAAAAACTTCTGGCTGCTCATCGTTTCGGGCTGAAACACATCATTGTTTCGAAAGAGAATGAGAAAGACCTTGCTGACGTTCCCGAGGAGATCCTGGAGGATTTGGACGTTCATTGCGTCGATATGGTTGACGAGGTCCTGGAATTTGCCCTTGAGGACGCTCAAAAGGTAGATATCATCGATGATGAGGGTGCGCCGTTGTTTTCCGATGACAATCTCTCGAATGAGATTAACATAACATAAAGACATAAGGAATCAATGGGTTAGGGTTCAGATGCTTAGGTATTACATTAAGTTCTGAACCCTTTCGGTTTTGCTGGGAGCAGAGTGAACATAACTTCAGCCGAATTTATTAAAAGTGCCTTTGAACAAGATCATTGGGTGAATGACAATCGCCCTGAGATTTCGTTTTTGGGGCGTTCAAACGTCGGGAAATCCAGCTTGCTGAACAGTCTTTTGAATCGAAAAAAGCTCGCCCGCACCTCAAACACGCCGGGACGGACCCAGAGCATCAACTTTTATTTGATCAATTCAAAATTCTATTTTGTCGATCTCCCGGGATATGGGTTTGCGAAAGTGCCAAAGAAAATGAAAGCGGAATGGGGCGAAATGGCCGAGGATTATCTTGCCAAGCGTCAGCAGCTTATGCTATCGATACAATTAGTAGATTCGCGTCATCCTCCCGGGAAATTGGACCTGCAGCTCTACGAATGGTTGTCCTTTAACGACAAAACGAGTCTCATCGTCGCGACCAAAGCAGATAAACTTTCAAATAATAAGCTTATAAAAAGCCTTAACACTATCAGAAAATCTATGCCGGGATGTGAGGTTATCGCCTATTCTGCGGTGACCGGAAAAGGCAAAGAACAGGTGTGGCGGGAGATCGACAAAATTGTTGGCTAACGAAAAGGCACATTTTTAGTTGATTTATTCACCTAAATAGAGTAATAATTAAATATCCCGAAAATTCGACGTTTGTTCAGACGATTTTCAATTTCGTTTTCAAAAGCTCTACGAAAGACTTTCCATACAATTAACCCACGGTATTGAGTTTCAATTCAATTGTATTGATTTTTCGTAAATCGAGAAAAAATATACCAGGCATCATAAATACATTTCATTGACCAAATCCCTTCTGCCCTAGCAACAATAAAATGGCCACAAAAACAACACACGATAAAACCAGTAAATCACACCCAAATGAATCCGAGACCTCTAACGAAAAAATGAAAGACGACGTAAAGAAACCAAAAGAAAAAAACAAAAAGCAGCGAGGAGGAATGCCTCTGAATGGTGACGCGCTAGACCTCGCCGAATTGAAAGAGAAATCGATCTCCGAGCTAACAAAAATAGCAAAGGAAATGGAAGTTGAAGGTGCTTCCGGCATGCGTAAGCAAGAGCTCATCTTTAAAGTTCTGGCAGCGCAGACCGAAAAAAGCGGACTAATATTTTCCCAAGGTGTTTTGGAGACGCTCCCGGACGGGTTCGGATTCCTGCGTGCTCCGGAATACAACTATCTGCCTGGTCCGGATGATATTTACGTTTCACCGTCGCAAATTCGTAAGTTTGATCTCAGAACCGGCGACACGATAAGCGGGCAGATCAGGCCTCCAAAAGAAGGCGAGCGCTACTTTGCCTTGATAAAAGTAGAAGCAATAAATTTTGAAGCACCTGAGCACTCACGTGAAAAGATATTTTTTGACAATCTCACTCCGCTGTATCCGGATGAACAGCTTCGAA
This sequence comes from Pyrinomonadaceae bacterium, assembly GCA_013003295.1. Taxonomy (GTDB): domain Bacteria; phylum Acidobacteriota; class Blastocatellia; order Pyrinomonadales; family Pyrinomonadaceae; genus Aridibacter. The sequence continues at coordinate 3,650 of JABDJV010000074.1, forward strand.
TGGAAACTGAAGACCCGGAAAACATATCTGCTCGAGTGATCGATTTGGTGACACCGATCGGAAAAGGACAGCGCGCATTGATCGTTGCGCCGCCGCGAACGGGTAAGACAATGCTTCTGCAAACGATGGCAAACTCGATAACGGAAAATCATCCGGATGTATCGCTAATTGTCCTTCTCATCGACGAACGTCCTGAGGAAGTAACGGATATGCAGCGCTCGGTGAAAGGAGAAGTGATCTCCTCAACGTTTGATGAGCCGCCGACACGGCACGTACAGGTTGCCGATATGGTCATAGAA
>JABDJV010000079.1 GCA_013003295.1 Pyrinomonadaceae bacterium
AACAAGCACCAAAGAGTAAAGAATCGTCGGCAACCATCCCTTCTCGCTGTCAGCATCTGGTGAACGGCGTTTCCAGAGATCACTGCTCGATTCAACCGCGACCTCATCAGCGGTATCCATGTCGGCGGCTTCAAACTCATCAGTTTCTGACCCAGATTCGCTCGAGGCGATTTGAAAATCGGACGTTATCGCCGAGGATTTCGAATCTGTGCCCGATTCTTCTACCTGGCCCTCCGACAATACGTCAGATGTCTTCGCAGCTTCCGGAATGATATTTTGCTTCGCAATCTCAGCTTCGATCTCAATCTCTTCCTCGGTATTCTCGCCTTTCTCCCATGGCGGCGAGGTAGTAATCGCATTGAACAATGCTTCGCCGAAATCCCTGGCTCGCGGATATCTATCAGCCGGATTATACGATAGGCCCTTCGCAAGAATATTGTCGATAAGTGACGACAACCCATCCCTCAGATCCGACGGGTTTTTTTTGAGTCCTGATTTCTGGGCCTTTATCAAAGCCCGCTCCGAAGAATCCGCAAACGGAAGCTGTCCGGTAAGCATCCGATGCGCCACCACCGCAAGCGAGTAACTGTCGCTGGCATAAGACGGAAGCTGTCTTCCAAGCTGCTCCGGCGATTTATACCCGAGATTATCTATTCTCGGTTTGCCGTCCGATACACAAAAATCTGTCACCTTCACCTGTTCGACACCCGCATCTGTAACGGTCAAAAGAATGTTTTCCGGCTTCAGATCACGGTGTAAAATACCGTTTTGATGAACTTCGCTCAAAGCAAGAGACGCCTGCCTGATGATCCTGGCCGTCCTCATCGGATTGATCTCAGCAGTCTTCTTAAGCACATCCGCAACCGATTCTCCGCGCAAATATTCGGTTATGATAAACGGCTTACCCTCGGGCAAATCTCCCGAATCAATAACGCTTGTAATATTCGGATGGTTTATGTGCGAGAGTGAAACGCGCTCTTCGGCAAAGACCTTTTCCTGAAAGTTGTCGCCTGACGTTTCCTGCATTAGTACGCGCACAACTACCTTCTTGCCCTTAACAATCCCGTCTTCTGCGAGATACGCAATGCTCGTTTGGTCTTGACTCAACTTTTCCGCAACGTGATATCGGCCTTTTATGACTTGTCCGAGAAGCGCCCGTGGATTTTGCCAGGTCAGAGCCGTTCTGCCCTCAGGCGATGTCTTTCTATCGCCAAGTTTTGCCTGACTCATCGGCACTTGGCTCGATTGAATAACTTTTGCAGCCGACTTCTTCTGAACGGGAGCTGATCCAGGTTTGGCAGTTTTATCCTTCGGCACTTTTTTTGTAACCCTGGAGGTTGAAACACTTTGGTCTTCCAATTCAGAAAGCGGGTCCGATTTAAAGATCTTGCTCTTTGCCGGCGTTTTTAACTGAACCGGCGTATTCTCGGTTCTCTTAAAACGAGGTTTTGCCGATAGTCTTTCATCTTTATCACTTTTGGGAGCGCTCCTGCCAAGCAAATTGGTAAATACTCCGCCTGTCGGCGCCTTTGCACCGGATTTTACGGTTTTCACTGGAAGCAGACGACCGCCATCGTTATTACAAAATCTCTGGCTTCCGTCTTCGTATTTACTTTGGCACTTCGGACAATAAAGCATAGTTCCTTCAATCGCTATCGCTGACATCAATCTGATAAACCTCTTTAATTTCTTTGAGTTACAACTTCAATAAAAGTAGCGTGCAAGACCTTCTTTATCAGAAATATGTCTAATCGGTCCTTATTTTCAACAAATCCAAACTAAAATTCTTAGCCTTCTGTTTTCAACCCGTTTTTGCCTTGGCAAGCTTTGCAATTACAGCCTTATTCGTTTTATCAAGCTTAAGCGCTTGCCGGTAGACTCTGATCGCGGCTGCCAGCCTCTGTTGTTTCACATAACCATCAGCAACTTCTTCAAATTCCTGCGCGAGTCTTCTTTTTTCATTTTCGCTTACGACTCTCAACGCTTGGTTCAAAGTCTGTTCCGCTTGCGGCAAACGCCCAAACCTCGTGTAAAGCGACCCGAGCAGTGCGTAGGAAACAAAACTTCCGGGGCTTACTTCAACACTCTTTTTCAGGACCGCTTCCGCCTCAGAAAAACTCTTACGAGTCGTCAAGGCCCGACCAAGAAGAAACAAAGCCGTGGGATTTTTTGGGTCCTGGCGTAAAGCTTTTCTCAGCAACTGCTCGGATTCGATATATCTTTGCTGCGACTGCATTACATCTGCCACCAGGATCATCGTTGGTCCATCGGTCGATAACTCGATTGCCTTTCGATATGCCTCGGACGATTCTTTCGTCAACCCATTGCGGCGAAGAATTCTTCCCAGGTGCGCATACGCAAGCGCAAACGTCGGCTCGAGCTCTATCGCTTTTCGATAAACATTGATCGTCGGCTGCGAAATCAATCCGCGAAGCTCCATTGCAACTCCAAGTTGATCGAACGCGATCGCGTTATTTGGCGATAGGACGATTGCCTGCCGCGCCATTTTCTCAGCTTCTGCGTATCTTTCGCTCAAAATCGACCCGACAACCGGTTGGGTTAGCACATAACTGATGGCAATATACGGCTCCGGACTGTTTGGCTCTAACTCGATCGCGTGTCGATATGCCTTTTCAGCTTCTTCCCACCTCTGCTGATCGCTAAAAATATTGCCCAATCCATAAATCGCACGAGAATCGAGGGGATTTGTTGCGCGGGCACGGTTATAGGCCTTTTCAGCAGCAAGATAATCTCTTCTGTTGCGAGCCTCATTTCCCTCTTCGATTGCCTTTTCGAAGACTTCAGAGAAACTGCCGCCCTTTGCCTTTCCGTAAGTGATCACCGTATTGCCGCCGATGTCAGGCTTTACGTTACGTTTCGCCAACGTCTGAGTAGATTTCGATTTTGAAATGTCTACTTTCTTTTTTGGTGTGTTTGATCTTCCGGAACGCTTCTTGCTTTTTCGGCTGGCGACTCTCTGGGACTTTCGTTTGCCCGATTTTGACTTTTTTCTTGTCGTCGATTTTTTTGCGATTCTCTTCTTTTTTGACGATGCTTTTTTTGTCGTCTTCTTCTTCGTACTTGCCTTCTTCGCGGACTTAGAAGAACGGAACAAGCCATTGCTGCTACCGAGATCCTGACCGAAAAGGTACGCGGGCGTTATCAAAAGACACGCTAATAACAATCCAAATCTGCAACTTTTCAAATACTTAATCATAAGATCTCCCAACTATTTATCAGAACGAACCAATCGAAAACCCAGGGCTTTGTCTTTACTCTGCTTACTTTTCAAGTCAACGTAACCCCTGAATGTCGATGTTATCGCCGCTTTTCCTGTTGATGCCTCAAAAAAACTACCGCCTCGGATGACCTGCAAATTGGCTTTAGTCAGTACGAGCGGGCTGTTTGGATATTCTTTCAGCGGCGTATCCGTCCATTCCCAAACATTTCCGATCAAATCCTGTACCCCCCAAACGTTGGCACCGCTCTCCCGTCCTCCAACATTTCGGACATCGCTCATTCCTCCGATCACCGCCCGATTTTCTGCAAAGCTGTCACCCCATGGATAAATGCTGTTTTTACTTCCATTTCGAGCCGCGTACTCCCACTCTTTTTCGGTCGGGAGCCGGTATTCTTTCCCATCTCTTTCAGAGCGCCATTCCGCAAACTTCTTGGCGTCATCCAGAGAAACAAAGTTAACCGGGTGCATTTCCTTACCGACCAGCGGTTTTCCGTTTACAAAATGCGGGGGCGCTTTCTCTTTGGTCGCTTCGATAAACTCGTAATACTCCGCATTCGTAACTTCGGTCTTGTCCATCCAGAAAGTCTCGACCGTCACCTTATGCTCCGGGCGCTCCCGCGGAAGCGCATCATTCCGGCCCATCGTAAACTCACCGCCTGGAATCTCGACCATCTCGGCTTTTGTCCCGGTTATCGGGGTAGGCTGACCACTTTTCTCAGGACTAGCTGCAGTTGGAGTTACTTCAGCTTTACCTGGGTCACTTTCAAAAATCCCGGACATGTAAATACCAAGTCCTCCTATTGCAGTAAGTAACAATAAGCCTGATATTCCAATTATTGCCAAAACTAATGGAGACAAATACCAAGCTCTTTGAGGGGAATCTTGCTGTAAAATCCCGGGTTCAGACTGCTCGTCAACAGGCGCAGTATGCTGATGCATACTGGTTGATTGTTGGGTCGTCGAAAGATTTACCGGAGTTTCCGGAGCGATCGACTGGCCGGACTGATTAAATGCCACCGTGGCATCGGTCGGCTTTGGAATATTGTCAGTTGCCGCCCCGGCCTTTAATTCGGCTACTACCTGCTTTGGAGTTCCATCACAAACTACTTCGCTTTCCCAATCCTCAAATCCGCTATGGCTTACTTTTAACAAATGATTTCCACTTTGAAGACCGTCGAGCGTGATCCATCCGTCGACCTGGCTTTCGCCAAATGAAACATTGTCGACATAGACATGCGATTTTGGAGGACTCGTTAAAACGCTTAACTTTGATACCGGCACATTCGTTTGGCTCGCTCCTGAAATGTGCATCGATGTCACACCGACCGCATTGCCAAGTTCCTCAATTAGTGTTTCGACATTTGGAAAACGGGCGTCCCGATCCTTTTCAAGCGTTCGCATTACGACCCTTTCAATTTCGGGGCTAATATCGGAAACACCTTTTTCAGCGAAGGAAGGAGGAGTATCGGTAAGATGTTTTTTCATGATCGCCGGGATCGAAGAACCCTTAAAGGGTACGTCGCCCGTAAGCATCTGATACAACATGATCCCAATCGAGTAAATGTCCGATCTTCCATCGAGGTCTTCATCCGACCATTGCTCGGGCGCCATATAAAAAGGCGAACCCATCAGGCCCGTCGTTTGTGCTTGGATAAATGAACCCAGCAACTCTCCCGATTTGATCTTGGCAAGTCCGAAATCAAGTATCTTCACGGATTCGGAAAAGTCCGATTTGCCGCTTACGATCATAATGTTCAGCGGCTTCATGTCTCGATGAACGATTCCCTGGCTGTGGGCGCCACCAATCCCTTTACAGATCGCTGAAGTAAGTTCGAAGGCATCTTCGATTGAAAGCCGCTTCTCGCGTTCAAGAAAATCGTTCAGGTCCTCGCCTTCCACGAACTCCATGACCAAAAAAGGCATCGTTCCCTGAGCAACCCCGTAGTCCGTAACCTGCACTACGTTTTGATGCCGGATAGCTGCTGCGGCTAGAGCCTCTTGCCGAAACCTCGTAACAAGCTGCGGATCATTACCGACCAGGTCCGGTAAAATGATCTTGATCGCGTGAAGCGTTTTTAGATACTGATGGCGGGCTTTGTAAACAACTCCCATTCCGCCCTGTCCAACACGAGTTTCAAGATGATATTTCCCTTCAAGAACGGGTTCACCGGCGATTGTGTGAAGCGTCGGCATTCCGTCTGTTGGACACGCATTTACGTCATCGGCGTAACAAGCTTTGCAATGTTGGCACTCTTTCATATATTCGGGGACTTAAAAATTAAGACAGTAGAAATGATCAAATTTTTCCGCTAATTAGTACAAAACACTCGTTTAAAACTACTCTATTCAATTCTAAATGCTTTGAAGGTGTCAATCAAGGTTTATAATAGAGTAAGCGTAAGAATTAGAAAATTAGCGGCCGCCATCGCTGGAATGATTTCACTTGTAAGGTAGTATTTCTTTGAAAACACCCGTTTAAAGAACCGGGAGACCCCCTCCCCATATACCCGGAATTCAAACAGAAAAATGGCTCCTACCGATTGGTAAGAGCCGCAAGAACCTCGGTCAAATTCGTATCAACGGCGACTGCCATCTCATTTCGGTGAAATCCGGTTCGAATGAGATCCGATCAAAATCGTTAAAAGATTCATTTAACTACCACGTTTACAAGACGTCCGGGAACTACTATGACCTTGACGATTTTCTTGCCTTCTGTATATTCGCCGATCTTTTCGTTGGACAGTGCCGCCTTTTCCAAGTCGTCTTTTGAAACCTCCGCCGAAGCCATTACCCTTGCCCGGACTTTGCCATTGACCTGAACAACGATCTCGATCTCGTCTTCCTTCGCAATGGTTTCATCCGCAACCGGAAACCGCGCGTCGGATTCCAGGATGCCTGCATTTGACCCGCTCATCGCTTCCCACAACTCTTCGGATACGTGCGGAGCATATGGCGTAAGCATCAAAGTCAAATTTTCACAAGCCTCACGAACCGCAAAAAAATCGCCTTCGGTTGCGATTTCAGGATCGACCTTTAAGTCGTACATAGTATTCGACAACTCCATTAACGCAGCAACCGGTGTATTAAACTGTCCAGTCGAAAAATTTTCACTGACACGCATGATCGTTTGATGGGTCTTTTTCCGCAATTTTTCTGCCTCATCGGAAAACTCCAATCCTTCAGCGCTGGTAGCAGCTTTCCATTTCCCGCCTTGAGCCCTCCATTTATAAACATACCTCCAAACTCTTTGGATAAACCTGACGGCACCTTCGATTCCAGTCTCCTGCCAAACCAACTCATTTTCCGCAGGAGCCGCAAACATCGAAAACGTACGCACAGCGTCTGCTCCATAGATCGAGATCATATCGTTCGGATCGATCCCGTTTAATTTCGATTTACCCATTTTCTCAACCGCTACTATTAAGGGTGAGCCATCCGACTTCAGCCTGGCACCAATGATTTTACCGGAATCGTCATGGTCAAATTCAACCTCATCGGGAGATACATAGCTTTCCCTCTCTTTCGAATAAAAAGACTCGGTTACAACCATTCCCTGCGTCAGAAGGCGCTTGGCCGGTTCGTCAAAATCGACCAAACCCAGGTCCCTCGCAACCTTGGACCAGAAACGCGTGTAGAGCAAATGCATCACGGCATGGTCAATTCCGCCGATATATTGATCTACCGGCATCCAGTAATTAACTGCATCCGAATCAAACGGCATCGTCTCGTTGTGCGGATCACAGTATCGAAAGTAGTACCACGCAGAATCGACAAACGTATCCATCGTATCGGTCTCGCGTTTCGCATTCTCACCACACTTAGGACATGAGGTGTTCACGAATTCTTCCACTTTCGCCAACGGTGATTCGCCGACCCCCGTAAAGGGTGCGGACTCCGGCAATTCTACGGGCAGCTCGTCGATCGGAACAGGGACCGCTCCACAGGATTCACAGTAAATGATCGGGATCGGGGAACCCCAAAACCTTTGGCGTGAAATACCCCAGTCGCGCAGACGGTAAGTGGTCGCACCTTCACCAAAACCATGACTTTCCGCGTGGCGGACCATTTCTTTTATCGCATTTTTGCTTTTCTTCCCGTTCCAATAATCGGAATGAACTAAAACGCCTTCGTGCGTAAAGGCCTCTTCCAGAGCCAACGCCTGCATTTGTTGATGCTCATGAACCAAATGCGGTTCAGAGATTACTTGACGAATTGGCAAGCCAAACTTTTTTGCAAACTCAAAATCACGCTCATCATGCGCCGGGACGCTCATTACGGCGCCGGTGCCATAACTCATCATCACGTAATTCCCAACCCAGATCGGAATCTCCTCACCACTAAAAGGATTCACGGCTCTTAATCCAGTGTCGATTCCATCCTTTTCGATCTCGTCGTCATAATCCTTTGGCTTCGCCTGCTCCACCTTGATCGCTTCAATTTTGTCGGTGACCTCCGTGGAGAATTCACTTCCAAACTCGTCGATAAACGGATGCTCGGGAGCAACAACAATTGAATTCACGCCATAGATCGTATCTATTCGGGTCGTGAATACCCTGATCTTAAACTCAGTCTTACTAACCTCAAACTCAAGAAAAGCGCCTCTGCTCTTATTGATCCAATTCCTCTGCATCGTTAAAACGCGCTCAGCCCAGCCGTCTTCGATCTGCGACATGCCGTCCAGCAGCTCATCCGCGTATTTGGTAATTCTCAAAAACCACTGCGGACGCATTTGTTTTTCAACTGGTGTTCCGCATCGCCAGCAAATGCCTCCCGATGCCTGCTCGTTTGACAGCGTCGTTTTGCATTTTGGACACCAATTCACTTCGGAATCTTTGCGGTATGCCAGACCCTTCTCAAGCATCTTCAGGAAAAACCACTGGTCAAACTTGTAATACTCTGGCCGGTGAGCGGCAATTTCGCGGGACCAGTCATAACTGATTCCCAGGCTTTGCAGCTGTTCGCGCATTTGTTTAATATTGTCCTCGGTCCAATCCCGGGGATTCACGCCTTTCTGAATCGCTGCCTGCTCTGCCGGCTGACCGAAAGAATCCCAACCGATCGGATGGAGAACGTTATAGCCTTGAAGCCTCTTATACCAAGCCAACACGTCGCCTATGGAATAATTTCTAACGTGGCCCATATGCAGCTTGCCGGATGGGTACGGCAACATCTCCAGGCAATAAAAAGGCTCGCGCTCATTTTCCATCTTGGCCTGAAACGTTCCTCTCTCAGCCCAACGCCGCTGCCATTTTCTTTCAATTTTCTGTGCGAAATATTTCTCGTCCATAGCAAGTAACCCTCTCTGCAAATAGCCTTGTGAATTTAACAAAAGCCGGAGTTTAGAGTGTGAATAAAGATCTGTCTGCTAAACAATCAACCAAAAGTTTTTATGTTTTTTTATGCGGGAATGCCACGTCGTTAAAGCCTCTAACGAGTGGCTAAGTAAGGAGGAGGATTTTTCTAAAACTGTTCATTTATGAAGATTGTAAGCAAACGCGGATGTTTTGTCTAGGCAGAATTTTAGCGCGATTTGCTCCTGTGGTAGTCTTTGAACACTGAAGTCAATCAAACAAATTTTATGATGTCTGAAATATGGCTAAAATCTGTCGGTTCGGTAACGAAATTCTCGATTCTTCTTCTCGTTTTTTTTATTCAGGGGTTGTCGCAAACCGCTGAAGAACTCAAATACTATGCAGAAAGGATAGAATTTGGAGAGATCGACGTAAGGCGATCCGCACTTTTCGACCTTCGAAACTTCGAATCGGAATCTGCATCGCGAGTGGCAATTCCCGCATTGCGGGATATTTCTGAGATTGTCCGGGCGACCGCTACCCACACAGTGGTGTTTTTGCCGGAAGAGGAAGCGATCCGCGTCTTAACCCCATTGCTAAATGAGAGATCGGCCTTCATCAGGCGTGAAACCGCCTACGCGCTAGGAGAAGTTGGGAGCGCAGCAGCGGTGAAACATCTGACAAATCTGATGCAAAAGGACACGGACCGCGAAGTTAGGGTAGCAGGCGCCGTTGCACTGGGCCGGATTGGTAATGTTTCGGCGGTCCAGATCTTAAATGAGGTTTTTAAAAAGAAGCCGAAATCTAAACGATCATTTCTACGCCGTGCGGCAGCCCGCTCGATCGGGCAGATAGCACAACGCCTTCAAAATCAATCTAAAACACGGACCACACCTGAAAGTTTTCTACCCGAGAAACATAAAAAGATCGTCCGGCCTCGATTCAGAAGACTCGTGGAGCAATTTCCCGTCTTTAGGCGATCAAACGAAATAATGCTGAAAGTAATGCAAAGCCCAAAAGAAGCTCCCGACACGCGGCGTGAAGCATCGTTTGCCGTTGGCGAAATAGGCGATGCTTCATCGATAGAGCCATTGAAGCGAAACCTTCGATCCGGTGACTATTACCTCGCAGAAATATCAGCGGAAGCCCTCCGAAAGGTCTATGCCAGCGTGAACTTTGCCAATTCTGACGGGGTTTCTGAGTCGGCATCCAGCGTTAAATAAATTCCCTCTCGATCTTTGCCTTTGTCTGGTTATTTGTTTTAATAAAAGTAATGCGACCAAAACACCAGTTGGAATCTGCAGAGTTTGACCTGGAAGGGTTTTATTCAAACGTCCGGAAATACACTGAGAAGCTTTGCGAACCCCTAGAAGTTGAAGACTACATCCCTCAGCCGATCGAAGACGTCTCACCGCCAAAGTGGAATATCGCGCATACGACATGGTTTTTTGAGGAAATGATCCTCAAATCATTTGCTGATGACTACACGGAATTTGACGCCGAATTCGGTTTTCTTTTTAACAGCTATTACAACACGATCGGCGAGCGGACTCAGCGCAACCAACGCGGCGATCTATCGCGTCCGACTGTAAAAGACGTATTTGCTTATCGGAAATACGTCGACGCCGAAATGCGGGCGCTTTTTGAGCAGGAACTTCCCCAAAAAGTTAAGGATCTGATCGTACTTGGATTAAACCATGAGCAGCAGCACCAAGAGCTATTCCTAACCGATCTGAAATACACTCTTAGCGTAAATCCAACCTATCCGGTTTATCGGGAAAATTTCGCTTTGGTTGAAAAGGGTGAAATCGATTCCGGCAACTTCATCGAGGTCGAAGGCGGCATCAAGGAAATTGGGTTCGATGGCGATGGATTTCACTTCGACAACGAGCTCGGTAGGCACAAAGCCTATTTAGAAGACTTTGAGATTTGCGAAAGCCTTGTATCAAACGCAGACTTTGTCGAATTTATAAATGACGGCGGATATCGTGATCATCGTCTTTGGCATTCTGAGGGTTGGGACTGGGTAAATTCATATCAAATTAGTTCGCCGCTCTATTGGACGAAGAAAGAGAGCAATTGGAACATTTTCACGTTAGGTGGCTTGCGAAAACTGATCCCCGAAAACCCGGCTTGCCATATATCTTTTTATGAAGCGTCAGCCTTTGCCGAATGGAAAGGGATGCGGCTGCCAACGGAATTTGAATGGGAAGCGGCGTCCGACCGATTTGATTGGGGCCTGCGTTGGGAATGGACGGGCTCGGCCTATCTGCCCTACCCCAATTTCAGTACCGCCAAAGGCGCTGTCGGCGAGTACAACGGAAAATTTATGATAAATCAGATGGTTTTGCGCGGCTCGTCAGTTGCGACCTCCCCCGGACACAGCCGCAAGTCATATCGCAACTTTTTTCACCCGCAATTAAGATGGCAATTTACCGGTCTTCGTCTTGCAAAATAAACACCAGCGACCAAGGGAAATCAGAATGCAGCCAACGAAATCAATAACTAATAAGACCTTTGCCGAAGACGTGCTCGATGGCCTGTCGGACGAACCCAAGCATCTTTCTTCAAAGTACTTTTATGATGATGAGGGTTCGAGGCTCTTTCAGGAGATCATGAAACTGCCCGAATATTATCTCACCCGGAGCGAGTATGAGATATTTCGGAAGCAAACGGAAGAGATCTACCAGGCATTTGACGCAAATAAAGGCGAATTCGATCTGATCGAGCTGGGCGCGGGTGACGGAATCAAGACATCTCTTTTGGTCGATTACTTTCTCAAAATGGATTCCCGATTCAGCTATGTACCGATCGACATTTCATCTGAAGCGCTGAATTTCCTGACTGACAAGTTTCACCGCGAGTTTCCCAACCTCGACATTCAAACCGAACGCGGCGACTATTTTAAGACTCTTGAAACATTTAAGGAAAGGAGTGATAAGAGAAAGGTAATACTGTTTCTGGGATCAAATATCGGCAACTTCAGCGCACCTCAGGCTCTCGAATTTTTTAGGCATCTGCATGAGGTGATGAATAAAAATGATTCGATCTTTATCGGATTTGACCTCCATAAAAACCCCAAAACGATCCTGAATGCTTACGATGATTCGCTTAATGTTACTGCGAGATTCAACCTAAATCTGCTTAAACGGATGAACCGCGAACTCGGTGCAAATTTTGAGACTGATAATTTCCTCCATTACGCGAGCTATCACCCGACTGAGTGCGCCGCGCGTTCGTATCTCATATCTCAAAAGGACCACGACGTATTTATAGAAGAGCTCGGCCGGGAATTTCATTTTAAGAAATGGGAACCGATCTACATGGAAGTCTCGCAAAAATACAATCTTGAGATGATCGAAGAACTCGCCTCAAACAGTGGATTTGAGATCGTTCAAAACTTCTACGACGAAAACAGATTTTACTCCAATTCGCTTTGGAAACCCGCTTAAATGCAATTCACGATTCTTCGCCACGATATTTTAGACTCGACCAATAGCCAGGCCCTCAAGCAGGCAAAACTCGGTGCGAAAGAAGGCCTATGCATTTTGGCAAAGGAACAGACATCGGGACGCGGTCGACAGGGACGAAACTGGGTTTCCGGCAAGAATTCGGGGCTCTACTTCAGCATCGTTTTGCGTCCGAATATCGATACCAAGTATCTATCCTTGATCACGTTGATGACATCCGTGGTCGTTTACGAAGTTCTTGTTGATCGATTTGGCCTGGTGCCGGACATTAAATGGTCAAACGATGTTCTTATTGGAGAAAAAAAGGTCAGCGGTATACTCGCGGAAACCTCAGACACTCCAGGCGGACTGGCGGTTGTAGTCGGTATTGGAATCAATCTGAATTCCGGCAATATTTCCGGTGAACTCAGCGATACAGCCACTTCGATCAGGCAGGAGACAGGTAAGGACCCCGATATTGAAAAATTATTAACTTCGCTGACAAGCTTTTTTTCTTTCTTCTATGACCTACTTCAAGGTGAAAACGGCCCCGGGATCATCCGTAAAGAATGGGCAAAACGATCGAGTTATATTGATGGGAAAGCGGTTCGAGCAACATTGGAGAATAAAACCGTTTCCGGAACGACTTGCGGACTGGATGAAAACGGGGCGCTCCGGATCAAAACCGAATCGGGCCGAATCGAGAGCATCCAGGCCGGTGATGTCGAAATGCTTCGCAAATCTTAGGTTTCCGGATGCCGACCATTTTTATCTTGGTACTCTTCGTCCCAGTAATCCGGAGGGTAGAAGTAGTTTTTAGAAACCTTGTAGAGCATAACTAAACTGAAAACGGCAACTATCAGGCTTACCCAAAACCAGACAAAATTCTCGAATCCGCCGCCATAAAATCCGAAAATCAAACCAACCACTGCCAATCCGCAAAAGACGAATGTTGGCAGGAACAGCAGCCAAACCCCGATCAGTACAACGATGTTCGGTTTTGTTTCCGCTGCTTTTCGATAGGCATAGCCTTCTGCCGGCATCCGCTCAATGGGATCATTGCTGCTTGATAAGTTCATCGGCGTGTTGCAGTTTATGCAGTAGGCGGCCTCCCGGTCGTTGGGCTTCATACATGAAATGCATATTGACGTCTTTTCGACTGAACTTTCCAGAGTCACAATTGCGTTTTATGTCCTAAAGATGTAGTTTGGAGATTAGCACACGGAACGAGGAAATCCTATGAATTCTGAATTTGAAGATTTTGACGACGAACTTGAAGGTCTGGAAAATGAGCTGCCGGATTTTGAGCTTGATTTCGATGATTTTGATCTGGACAATCCGGAGC
>JABDJV010000100.1 GCA_013003295.1 Pyrinomonadaceae bacterium
ACGAACTCCTCGGCGTGTGCTTATAACTGAAGCGGGAGAAAAGCTTTTAGAGAGGGCGCGAAGGATCCTGCGTGAGCATGATGCGGCCATCGAAGAGCTTGCGGAAATAGCCGGTGCGGAAAATGGAAGACTCAGGATCGGATCCGCTTCCGCGATGTTTGCTACTGAGCAGCTGCCCGGAATCTTGGAAAAGCTTCAGAAAAAATACAAGAATGCTGAGGTTTCCGTCAGCTCCGGAACAAGTAAAACGCTCGTCGACAAAATTTTGCATGGTGAAATCGATGTGGCATTTGTTTCGCTCCCGGTTGAAAACACGCACATACAAACCGAGCTCCTTTATAGTGATGAGGTCGTCGCGATCGCGCATCCAAGCCACCCGCTGGCAAAGGAGAAGTATATAAGCGCGGCTGCGCTTGCGGATGAAAAACTGATCCTCGGTGAAAAGGGCGGGAATACGCGGCGAATGATCGATGATTTTTTTGATGCGGCAAATGTAAATCCGCATGTGGTGATGGAACTTTCGAGGCAGGAAGCGATCAACAAAATGGTTGAAAACAACATGGGCGTAGGAATCGCCGGTGCGAAAAGTTCTCTAAAAGATGTTGCCAAGGGAAAGGTCGTTTCGTGGTGGGTCGAAGGTGCAGAGATCAAGTGGAATCTGGGGTTGGCTCGCCTCCGCGGAGGCTATTATTCCCCCATCGCTGAAGAATTTTCGAAGATCTGCCGGGCAAACTTTGAACAGCGTGAGAAAAAATTTAAGGCCTCAAAATAGCCTCGGGGCCCGTTCTTGAGGATCTAATAATTCCCGATTCGAGACTTTCCCGACGTAATATGTAACTTCCCAAACTATTCATTTCACTCTTTGGAACCGAAATATTTCTTTTGAATCGGAGGTATTGCATATTTCGATTCCACGAAGATTACAGATCGAACGATATGGGAACAACGCTTTTAAAAAATGCGAGACTCGTTTTAGAAAACGAGATCTGTGAAGGGATCGACGTCTTGCTGAAAAATGGCCTCGTAGCGGAGATCTCCAATGAATCAGAAATTCCCGATGAAATAATTGACCTCGAGAGTTTGCGTTTGCTGCCTGGATTCATTGATATCCACAACCACGGTGCCGTCGGTTTTGACGTAAACGAATCCTCAACCGATGATTTGGTCGAGATCGCGAGATTTCTGGCTTCGAAAGGTGTAACCGCTTGGCTCCCAACTCTCGTTCCAGATTCTGATGAGAATTATCGACGCACAATTGGCTCAATCGACCGCTTGATGGAAAAACAGGACAATTTGCCGATCGCCCAGGCGCTTGGGGTTCATTACGAAGGAGTTTTTGCAAACGAGAGGATGTGCGGGGCTCTGCGACCGGAATTTTTCAAATCTTTTAAGAATTCCAACGAACTTTCCAAGCTCCCGCGTTTGAAGACAGGTATTCATTTTACAACTCTCGCGCCCGAGGTTGAAAATGGGATCGCGCTTGTTGAAAAGTTGGTCGACCAGAATTGGATCGTTTCGATTGGGCATACAAAAGCCGACACCAAGTTACTCGACGAGGCGCACAGCGCCGGGGCGAGGCACCTGACTCATTTTTTCAACGCAATGACGGGGCTGCATCATCGCAATATGGGCGTTGTTGGTTGGGCATTGACAAAGAATGCTGCAACTTTCGATATCATTGCCGATGGAATTCACGTTGATCCGAAAATGTTGAAGTTTGCTGTCGAAGCCAAAACGGTAGATCGAGTCTCGTTGATATCCGACTCTGTCTTGCCGACCGGACTCGGCGACGGCGACTACGAAATTTGGGGCGGGAAAATCTCGGTCTCAGGCGGAAAAACTCAGAACGAAAAGGGAAGTATCGCGGGAAGCGTAATTACGATGCTGGATGCTTTTCGGATGATGAAGTCGGTCGGCTTTTCGGATTCGGAAGTGTCAAAAATGGCATCTCTGAATCCGGCGAAGTTGCTCGGCGTTGAAAACTCGTGCGGTTCTATCGAAACGGGAAAGCGTGCGGATTTAGTTGTGTTGGATGAAAACGAGAATCTAAAAATGACCTTTGTAGGAGGCGTTCTAACTGGAGCGTAAGTAGCTGGAGCGCAAGCA
>JABDJV010000421.1 GCA_013003295.1 Pyrinomonadaceae bacterium
ATGCAGGTTCAGTCCAATCGAGCCTAAAATCGATATCTTCCACCAATAGATCAGTGGTGATCAGGAGATCCTTCGTGTCATTTTTTGGCAGAACTGCGCAGTCATCCCCGATTTTTGATAAGTTAAAGTGCTCCCGCAGGTTTTCTATTTGGCCGAATTCAGTTCGCATAAAATAAGATGTTGACACAAATCTATTAAACACTTACAATAACGCAGTTAAAATTTATAAAAGACTTTAACATATTTGAGGATTCAATGGCACAAACTAAAGTAGTAATACCCGAAAAGATCTTCTTTAAAATCGGTGAAGTTTGCGATCTTGTTGATGTTCAGGCGCACGTGCTGAGGTATTGGGAAACCGAGTTTCCGATGCTCTCACCGAAGAAAAACCGTTCCGGACAGCGAACCTACCGGAGGCGGGATGTTGAGATCGCTCTCCGGATCAAAGATCTTCTGTATGAAGAACTCTATACGATTGCCGGCGCAAAAAAAAGACTCCAAACGGAAATGCGCGGTGGTTCGAAGGCCGCGGAAAAGTTGAGTCAGGCGAAGGGCGAAACGGGAAGTTTGTTTGATGGAATGGAGGAATCTGCCGGAAATGGCGGCTCCGCTGACCCGGTTGAGCTAAACGACGAACGCAAAGAGGCGCTTAAAACATTGACAGCTCAACTGTTGGAGCTTCGGGAAATGATGAAGACGAATCAGACCCTCGATTCAGAGAAGGGTTTGAGCAGCGACAAGTTGGTCTGATCGGATTCGAAGAAATATCGGGGCGTAGCGCAGCCAGGTAGCGTGCTTCCTTGGGGTGGAAGAGGTCGTGAGTTCAAATCTCGCCGTCCCGACCAAAAATCGATAAAGCCTTGTGATCAAATCACGAGGCTTTTTTATCCGGCGGCGTGATTTGATTCGTCTTATTCCTCGCCGCTGACTTCATCTTCCTGCTGTTCGCTTCCCAGCATCTTCTCGCTCATTCTGGTGACCAAATACTGGTTAAAGAAGATCCCGATCGCAGCGACTACGCAGATCGCAACTCCGAGAACCGGTGTTAGAAAGTATGACTTCTCCGTAAGATCGTTTTCTTTCTGGAAATTGAAGAAAGCTTGATCGACAAAGAACATCTGGACGACGATGAATCCGGCGAAAAAGACCAAGGAAAGCCATAGGGCCCAACCCTTACGATCTTTCCAAAGAACGATGTTTGCAAGAAGAAGGAGGGCAACGAACGAGATCCAAAGAGCCGTCCAGCTGATCCCGGAATAGAAAAGGTAGTTTTGAAGTGTGTTTTCCGGATCACCGATGCTGTTAAGCCAGCTATAAGAAAAGTATGTCAAAAACGACATCAACGCCACAGCGATCGCCAGCAAAGCCAAATAGATTTTAGTGAACATCAAAATTTCTCCAGGTCTTCGAACATTTTGGACTGCGGAGATATTACCACAAATGCGCCCGGCACCTAAAAGCTGATAGAGGTGCCGGGCACAAAATATTCTACAAACTAATGCTGATATTTACTCACCTGATTTAGGTTTTACGAGGACAAAAAATGTTCTCCCGCCCCGTGATATCAAGAGTAGAGCCGACTTATCATCAGACTTGGAAATAGCTCTTCTAACTTCTTCGAGTGTAGATACTAACTCGCGGTTGATTTCGATTATCACATCTCCACGCATGATCCCTTTTTCACCGGCCGGGCTATTCGGATCAACTCCCGTCACCAAAACACCCTTAACCTCTTCGGGGATCTTGAGTTTCGCAGCCGTTTCCGGCGTCAACGGTTGAAGATTTAGCCCAAGTTTGCCGCTTTCCTCTTGTTCGGCATCTTCGGCTTCTTTTGAACTGTCCTCTTCAGTTTTATCGTTTGGCAGGTCAAATTCGCCAAGAGTCGACTTGATCTCCTGCTCTTTTCCGTCTCTCACAATGGAAAGCGTTATTTCGGTTCCCGGCAGTGTTCCGGCAACTTTATTGCGCAACGCATTACCATCGTCTACTTTTTCACCGTTGACAGCCGTAATCAGGTCGCCGCGTTTAATTCCAGCCTTTTCAGCTGCGCTGTCTTTTCGCACGTTGCTGACTAAAACTCCGTTCGCATCCTTGAGATTAAACTTTTTGGCTATATCGGAGTTTATATTCTGGATATCGACCCCAAGCATTCCGCGCCTGACTTTTCCGTTTTCTATCAATTGCTCCATAACGGATTTAGACATATTGGAAGGAATCGCAAATCCAATTCCGATGCTGCCTCCGGTCGTCGACAGAATCTGCGAATTGATCCCGACAAGCTCGCCGCTCAGATTTATTAATGCGCCGCCGGAATTGCCACGGTTGATCGGCGCGTCCGTTTGCAGGAAGTCTTCAAAACTTCCATCACCGACCCCGGTCTGACGGCCCTTTGCGCTGATGATCCCGGAGGTTACCGACTGCCCGATCCCCAATGGATTTCCAATTGCCAAAACGATATCGCCAACTCTCACGCTGTCGGAATCTCCCAATTTCAAGAATGGGAATTTTTCACCCTCTATCTTTAAGACAGCCAGATCACTCGGCGGGTCCATTCCGACAACTTTTGCTTCGTAGGTTTTATTGTCATTCGTTTCGATCGTGATCTTGTCAGCATTCTTTACGACGTGATGATTCGTTAAGATGGTTCCGTCTTCGCTGACCAATACACCGGAGCCAAATCCCTGACGCGGTTGCCGATTCTGCGGCCGCTGAGGAAGCTGCTTGAAGAATTCGTCAAACGGCGAACTCGATGACTTCCGAGTGCGTGCATTTTTCAAGGTTGATGTTATCTGGACCACAGCAGGCGTCGCCTTCTCAACGAGATCCGCATACGACGTTCGTATTCCATCAACGATTACGGGTACCGGTGGGGCCGACTTAGGCTCGGTTTCCTCTTTTGCGGCCGGTGCTCCTCCACGTCCAAAGAAATCTGTGGTACATCCGGAAATGAAGACTGTCGATAACAGAATCAGAATCGCGAATTTATAAGCGTGTTTGCGTTTATCAAATTTATCAATCATGAAAAGTATCTCCAAAAAATAATACGTAAAGCAAAATTTTACATCATCCACGCGAGAATAGAAAAGAATCTTGTACTCGGCAACAAATTTATACGCGAATGCGCTAGTCAGGGTTCTCAAAAGATCAACCCCTTTCTGAATTGCGAGAGGTAAGTCAAAACACCGGATCGAGGCAAAAATAGCCTGATCCGGTGTCTTGTTTGCGATGGATTACGTGCTATGGAATCTCAACTCCTAGTTCTTTTCCTGCAAGTGTAAATTGGGGCGACTTTCGTGCCTTAATAAACTTCGCGGCAGTTTGAGACAGCGCGGTTACAAGCATCGGAAGTGCGATGGACGGATCGCTGGGAACATGAGCGGTCAGCGCATTCGGAAGGAGTTTTCCGAAGATCCGCGTGTGATTACCATTTATTGACGGAGTCCTGACATCAAGCGGCAATGCAGCGTTGTTTATCGAGATCGCGTACTTATGTCCGCGAGGTTTGGTTTGCGTAATATAGGCGCTCATTTCAGAGGTGTTTACCATACTTTGCGAATCGGCATCACCCAGGGTAATGACACCTGAATTTCTTGTACGTTGAGCAATTTGCATCAGTTCAAGGTTGTCCTGGGTTATGTCCAGTTTAAAGTCGACCTTCTTTTCAAAGCGGCAGCGCGCAATTCCTACCGCCAAGGGAGTTTGAGAAAGGTCCGGGCAAAAGATCGGAACGCGGGACTTGAACGCTGCGGTCAGGATTCCATCTTCATGGGCGATTTCCGCGAGTTCGCGTCCAACCAGGTGCATCAATTCGCGAATCGAATATTCTCTGGTGAGATCAAGCTGGTTTATGACGCTTCCCAGCCATTCGTCAGCTTCGTGATATTCTTCATTGCTTGCAAGAATATCTCCAACCCGCATGATATTTGAGGATAGCAGCTCTTTGTCAGTCATACTTGCGTGGGCCTGATAGTGGTTGCGACCCAAGGTTTCATGAATGTCCTGAAACAGAACTGTTCCGGATAAGACCAGAACGTCGACAAATCGATTCTTAACGATATAGCCCAACAGACGGCGTAAACCCGACGAAATTACATTTCCGGACGCACACAAATAAACTGTTACATTATCGTCGAGCATATCGATCCAAATTCGATGCGCCTCGGAAAGCTGTTTCGCTCCGAAGCCGGCTCCTTCCATTTTTTCCAACAATCCAGCCACTGATCGGTCGCGATCAACGGGTATCGGACGGGTTGGTACCGTTAAGTATTTTGAAGCCTTTGACTTTTGCTTTGCTGCCATATTATCTCCGTATTTATTTTAAAAAATTTCGCAAGAGGATTTAAACAAAAACCTCTTTCTATATTAATTTTGTATATTTTTCAAGCCCTTAATTGTAGTGTGAAAATATGCTGTTTAGCATAGCACATAGTCGACCTGAATTGGGGGATTATTTTCAGCAGCACAATATATTTTTTCCGGCTGCTGTTTTTTTCGATTTCGGCACAACTATTGCACTATTATAGCGTGGCAAACTAGGTCATTTTGACCGATTCTGTGTCTAACCTAGTAAAAATCAACCAAATCGTTCGTTGAAGAAAATATCAAATTTCAGTTGTAACGGATTTTGTCATGGAACCATTGACAAAATTTGTCATAATTCCACCATTTTTTCGTTTCCTTACTGGTCCCGCTGAAAAGAAGTTGGTTAAAAGTGCCGAGAGCTATCCCGATCCAAATACCACGTATCCGGAAAACATAATGAATATTTTTGAAGACTTAGTTGAAGAGCTTAAAGAAGAGAATCTTCTGGAAGAGACCGTAAAATCTCCAAAGCAGAAACCCAACAGTGATGAGGTCGTATTGAAAGAGGAAGCGCCGTCGGGAAACTCAAAGGGTGAGCCAGCGGAGCCTATCGGGATGAAGGAATCAGTTTCAACTGCGCCGAATGAAGATTTTCCGAATTCCTCAGAAGGGCCACCGGTCATTGAAGCGCCGGAATCGTCCAAAGGCGATGCGGTCATCGAGCTTTCAAACGATTCAATCGTGATAGAAGAAGCGTCAAGCCCAACCGAAGTCATTTCTGAAGAAGAGCCGGATGAACCAGAGGCCAGCCCGAATACGGTACTCGAGGAAGCGTCGGACATTGACGAGGAGATCGTCTCTGCGGAACCTCTGACTGCTGATGAGCCGGAAAATGAGCCCGAAGAAGCCCCGGCGGTAAATGAAGTTGCTGCCGAACTGGAAAGAAGGATTGCCGAAGCTGAAGAATTGGAGTCAGCCGGGGAGCAAAATGCCGCGATGGACGATACGGAGACCGAAAAAGGGGCGGAACTTGTATTGGAGGAAGAGGATAAACTTCTCGAGGACGATGACGAGGAAGATCTTGAAGAAGAGAAAGAAATATATCGTCAGCGAGTAATGGATCGAGTCACAAGTCTGCAAATGGTCGATCACATAT
>JABDJV010000113.1 GCA_013003295.1 Pyrinomonadaceae bacterium
AAAAATATGATGAAGCGCTCAGTCAGGCTAAAAAGTATATTGAGTTGTTTCCTGATAATCCGAGAGGTCCCGGACTTCTCTCCACCATTTATTTGAGAAAAGAGATGGAACGCGAAGCCATGGAGCAACGGTGGATCATGGTTAAAAAATTCGGAGCCTCCGAAGCCCAAATCCGGGAAGCGAAAGCTATTTACAAGAAAGAAGGTCTCGATGGAATGAGGCGGCATAATTTGAAAAATCGTTTGGCTGGAATAAAGACCAAGTTGGAGAAGGATAAAAATTCGTTTATAAAATATGGTCCCATTGCAAGAGCCTATGCGAACCTGAAAGACAAAGAAAAAACGCTTGAATACCTGAATAAAGCCTATCAACAACGCGAAACTGGGTTGGTGAGTCTGAGAAGAGCGCCGAGGTATAAGTTTCTGAAAGATGAGCCGGAATTTCAGGAGTTGATTAAGAAAGTAGGTATTCCGGGGCAGTGAGCAGTGAGCAGTGAGCATTTAGCAGTTAGCAGTTAGATAAGCGTATCCCTTCGAGTAATCGGATCGTTGATAGAGTCCGATCAGCGCCGTAGGCGCGAAATAGCCCGCTTCGCCGCCCCGTACAAGCGAGTGAAACCAGTGCAGTGCGGGCAAGGTCGACAGAAAACGTCGGAGCCCTGCAGGGGCGGAAGAAAAAAAGGAAGCAGTGAGCAGTCATTCTTACTCCCTTACTGCGTGCGGGCTTCTGCACAAACGTAAAAACAATGCTAGGCATACTGCGGAAACACGCACGTAGTAAGTGTGTCAAATCTTGCGCCCTTACTTCGTGCGGGCTTCTGCACAAAACCAAAAACAATGTTAGTTATACTGCCGAAACACGCACGTAGTAAGTGTGTCGAATCTTTCGCCGCTACTTCGTGCGGGCGCGATTTTGATATTCTCAATGGTGGCGGCGATAGCGTCAGCCCGCTTGAATTCCGGCTTCGGCCGCTGGACATGAAAGGAAATTTGCAATGATCAATGAAGAACACAACCGAAGAGCATTCTTAAGACGTGCTGCGATCGCCTCGCTGGTAACAGGCCTGTCGGGCAGCGGTATTGCCAGGGCGCAATCATCGGGCGGAAAAAACTCAAATGTGGATTTTGCGAAAATACCAAGACTTCCACTGACCACCTTGCCTACCGCGTGCAGTTTTATGCCGCGATTGACAAAAGCGCTGGGCGGTCCAGAAATCTACATCAAACGTGACGATGTTATGGAGATCGCTCATGGCGGCAATAAAACCAGAAAACTCGAATATGCCTTAGCTGACGCGTTAAAGAAGGGTTCAGACAGCGTGATCACCCAGGGCGGCGTGCAATCGAATCACGTTCGCCAAACCGTTTCTGCTGCCGCAAAAACCGGCTTGGAATGCCATGTCGTTTTAAGTGTTCCATCGCCCGAAAAGAAGCAGCAACATACAAGCGCCGGCAATTACCTGATGGACGTGATCATGGGTGCGAATATTCATTTTGCCGAAGGCAGCCGCAGCGCAACGGTCGAAAAGGTAAGGAACGAACTTATTTCTTCGGGAAAAAAACCTTACCTGATACCAGCGGGAGCATCAAATGGCATCGGCAGTCTCGGCTATGTGAATACGGCGCGCGAGTTGATCGGGCAGTGGAAGACGATGAGAATAAAACCGAGTCATGTATTCGTCGCCTCGGGAAGCTGCGGCACGCAGGCCGGTCTCGTTATGGGGCTTCGCTATTTTGGTAATACGAAGACGAAAGTTGTTGGATTCTCTGTCGCCAGCTCGTCAGAAAGTGTTAAGCGGCGGGTACGAAGAGTTATCGATCAAATTTGCGAGGTGATCGATGTTGACAAAGGATTTATTAAAGATGAGGAGATCATTGTGAACGATGAATACATCGGCGAGGCGTATGCATATCCGAGCGAGGAAGGCATCGCGGCGATAAAAGGAGTCGGCCGCCTAGAAGGCATTTTGCTTGACCCGGTGTATACGGGCAAAGCTATGGCGGGTCTCATTGATTTGGTCAGGAACAAAAAACTCAAAAAGCCAAAGGACCTCGTTTTCCTACACACCGGCGGCGCACCTGCACTTCACGCCTACGCGTCGAATTTTTTGTAGCAATTACAATTCAGGGTACAATCTAAAGATGAGACAATTCGAGCGGAGGAGAGTCGCGAGCGGTCCCGTCGAGGTGTTTCCGGGAAACTCCAAACGAATAAATACAAGTGCTTGAGAAAGATACAACCATTTCCCATTACAAGATCCTCTCCGACCTAGGCAAAGGCGGAATGGGCGAGGTCTATCTTGCACAGGACATGGCGTTGGATCGTAAGGTCGCATTAAAAATGTTGACCGATGAGTGCTGCGAGGATTCCGAGCGACTCGACAGATTCATGCAGGAGGCCAAAGCGGCATCTTCCTTAAACCATCCAAACATAATCACCATCTTTGAATTCAGCGAATACGACGGCACACACTTTCTGGCTAGTGAATTTATCGACGGCCGGGAGCTAACCGAGATCTTGTCGGAAAATCCGCTTTCGTTGGCAGAGGCATTGAAGATCTCGATACAGGTCGTATCCGCACTCGACACGGCTCACGAAGCCGGCATCATCCACCGCGACATAAAGCCAAACAACATCATGGTCCGCAAAGACGGAATCGTAAAGGTTTTGGATTTCGGCCTCGCCAAACTCACCAACCGCCGGCAGCGGGACAAGATCGACGATACGGCAGCGACGGTTCCGAAGCTGGATACGATTCCCGGCCTGGTGATGGGAACGCCGAATTATATGTCGCCCGAACAGGCGCGCGGAAAAGGGATCGATCGCCAGACAGACATCTTCAGTTTTGGCGTGCTGTTTTATGAAATGCTGACCGGTGTGCAGCCGTTTGATGGTGAAACGACCAGCGATGTGATCGCCTCGGTCCTGACGAAACGGCCGACACCATTATGTGAAGTGAACAGCGAGCTTCCCCTCGAGGCCGAGGCTATCGTCGAGAAATCCATTTGCAAAGAAAAAGAAGAAAGATATCTGACGGCCCGGGAACTTCTTGATGATCTAAAGGAACTCGAGCAGGACCTGCAGGTTCAGCAGCGTCTGACGTTGATCGGCAAGACGAATCCGGGCGTTCGATCTTCGCTTAACCTGAATGCTCAAGCTGCAGCCGTGGCGCCGGAGCCGAATTCGATCGCCGTTCTTCCCTTTTCAAACATGAGTTTGGAGGAGCGTCGTGATTACTTTAGCGAAGGGCTCACCGAAGAGATCGTCGTAAGCCTTTCAAAACTAGGGCTGCTGAAAGTGGTCCCTCGCGGATCGTTCCCGGAATCAGTGATCGAGGGCCGGAGCCATAAAGAAATGGCCGATGTCCTTAGAGTCCGTTACCTTCTTGAGGGCAGCGTTAGAAGAAACAAAGACGACCTGAGGATCTCAGCCCAATTGGTTGACACTAAAAACCAGGCATACCTGTGGTCCGACACATTTAGCGGGACGATTCGGGATATATTTGAGATTCAGGAAAAAGTGGCGACCGAAATTGCCGGGGCGCTTGAAGTTACTCTATCGCCCGTCGAGCAGGAAAATCTGAAAAAGCGTTTCACCGAAAATACCGAAGCCTACCAACTCTATTTACAGGGGCGCTATTTCTGGAACAAGAGAAGCATTGACGGCCTGAATACCGCGATCGAGTATTTTGAAAGAGCGATTGAGATCGATGCGGAGTATGCTCTGGCGTGGGCCGGAATTGCCGATTCATACAGCCTGCTGGCCGAATACGGAAAGACTCCTCATAAAAAGCTTTATCCGAAAGCCGAGGAGGCGGTCAGAATGGCGCTCGCGATCGACGACAATCTGGCAGAAGCACATACATCCTATGCAAGTTTGCTTCTTTTTAATAAGTGGGATTGGGAACAGTCAAAAAAAGAATTCGAGCGGTCGCTCGAGTTAAACCCACATTACGCGACCGGCTATCACTGGTATTCGTTCTGGTATCTCGGAATGGGTGATCTTCCGGAATCGATCCGACTTATTTCCCGGGCGGCCGAGCTGGATCCTGTTTCCCAGGCGATTATGAAAGACAAGGGTCTGGCGTTTTATCACGATCAACAATTTGATCGCGCGATCGAATTGGCAAAGGAAACCCTGAAACTGGATCCAGATTATCCCGCTGCTCACCGACTCCTTTCACTCGGATACCAGGCAAAAGGGCTCTATGAAGAAGCGATAAGTGAAAATGACCGCTGGGGAGAACTAACGGATAACCAGCCGGAAGCCGATTTCTGCCGGGCTCAGATCTATGCCGCTGCCGGCCGTGAAGATGAGGCTCGAAAGCTGATCGAACCGGTCGAAGAAGATGCTTCAAGCATTGATAACGCCTATCGCGGGCTGGCATTGGTCTATTCCAGCCTGGGAGACATAGATAAAGCTCTTGAAATGCTGCACATGAGCTGCGATACAAAAGAAATTGCTCTGCTGAGTATTGTTGTAGATCCTAAGCTGGAGCCGGTCCGCTCAGACCCGAGATTTGAAGACATCCTAAAAAAACTTGGTGTATCATAACCGTCACTGGATCATATGATTTTAGAGCCCTCGAAAAGACAGTCAAACCTCATATCCATCGATAAGTTTCGCCTTGCTCCGGGAACGATACTCGATGTCCGAAGTCCGGCAGAATTTGCCCAGGGACACATCCCGGGAGCGCAAAATCTTCCTTTGTTTTCAAATGAAGAACGCGCACAAATCGGGATTTGCTACAAGGAAAAAGGACAGGAAGCGGCGATCCAACTCGGTCATAAATTCGTTGACCCCCGGCGAGTAGAAATGATTCGAAAAGCCGGACAGCTCGCCGGTGAAGGTTCGATTCGACTGCACTGTTGGCGCGGAGGATTGAGGAGCAAAGGAGTTGGGCGTCTTTTGGAAGATGCGGGTTTTGATGTGCGTTTACTTGAAGGCGGTTATAAATCGTATCGGCGCTGGGCCAGGGATGTCGTTGGCGCGCCACGCCGGATCAGCATTTTAACCGGGCTCACCGGTACCGGAAAGACGCGAATCCTAAAGAGCATGCGGGAACAGGGTATTCAGACACTTGATCTTGAAGGGCTCGCAAACCACCGGGGGAGCAGTTTCGGCGGTCTCGGTATGCCGCCGCAGCCGACGACGCAGTATTTTGAGAATCTAATCGCGGAAAGGCTGGTCGAAATGGATCCTGACCTGCCTGTTTGGATCGAAGCCGAAAGCTCGAGGATCGGAACCTGCTGCTTGCCGGAAGAGCTCTTTAGCCAGATGAGATCGGCACCGGCAATTGCGATCGCCCGCCCGATAAATGAGAGGTTGGACATCCTGACCGAGATGTATGGTGAGGCCGACGGATCCAAATTGATCGAAGCGACAAAGCGCATTTCGCAAAGACTCGGCGGCCAAAGAACAAAGTCGGCAATTGATTTGATCAGCGAAAACGATCTCCGCGGCGCATGCAGGTTAATTCTCGATTACTATGACCGCACTTACACGGTCCATCGCAAACGCCGGGGCGTTTCGGTTCCTGAGATCGACGTCGGAGGGCTTTCGGCAACGGACGCCGCCGCATTTTTGCTTGAAAAGGCTCCGTCCCTTGTTTCAAGCTTTTCTCAATCGGCGTAATGTAAAGTCGAGCTTATTATTGATGGAAACCGTGAACACGGATGAACACTGATGGGAACAGATCAGAACAAATGATCAGTGGTTATTTCAATTAATCCGAGAATTCTTTCAATCCGGTTTTTATCCGTGTTTATCTGTTACTTTTAGTACTGAAAAGGTCGCGTGTATTCCGGGCAGAAAAGTCGTCGTAGTTGACGACCTATTACTAGCCCATGGCGCAAGCCGTGGGAAAATAAAAAATAAGGAGGAGCCGTTGTAGACGGCGATATAAATACGATGCCTCACACGTATTCAAATTTATTGACGCATATCGTCTTTAGTACAAAAGAACGAAGACATTTATTAACTAAGGAAATAAATTCCGAGCTTTACGCTTACTTAGGAGGTCTCGTAAAGGAACTTAATGGTAAGCCGGTAAGTATTAATGGAGTTAGTGATCATGTTCATATGTTGATAATCTTGCCGCCGACGGTAAACATCTCAGACGCTATGCGATTTGTAAAAACCAATTCATCGAAGTGGGTAAGCAAACGGTTTGGCGTGCCTTTCGCTTGGCAAACCGGATATGGAGCATTTAGCGTCAGCCGGTCTCAGGCCGATACGGTAGCAGTATATATCGAGAGACAGGAGCAGCAGCATCAAAGATTCGATTTTCGGAACGAGTTTCTGTTATTACTAAGAAAATACGAAGTCGAATTTGACGAACGGTTTCTCTGGACATGAATGGTTCAATATGCCGCCATCCAGATGGCTGAATCTAGATTCTCTGATCGCTCCCCACAGCTGGCGCTGCGGGCTACGGATATTTCGTCAACTGCGTTGACTGCAGTTGAGAATTCGAGCCGCGAAACACAATAGTGAAGGAATGAAAAGCGTACCAAACCCAACTATTCCTACTACAAGATACTTTCCGAGATCGACAAAAGGCGGGATTTACCACAGATTAATACCGATGAGAAAAGGATATGAGATGATATCAATTAATCCGAGAATCCTTTCAATCCGGTTTTTATCCGTGGTCATCTGTTACTTTTAGTACTCAGCGCTCAGGACTCTTTATCGAAATGAAACTCGAGACCGGAACAACCATTTCCCACTATAAGATCCTTTCCGAGATCGGCAAAGGCGGTATGGGTGTGGTTTACCTCGCTCAGGATAAAAAGCTGACCCGAAAGGTCGCGCTGAAAACACTTCCCGAACCTTTTGCCAGCGACCCCGAAAGAATGTACCGGTTCTACCAGGAAGCAAAGGCTGCCTCTAGTCTCAACCACCCGAATATTATTACGATATACGAAGTCGGTGAAATCGAAGATCTCCACTACATTTCGAGCGAATTCATAAAAGGCAAAGCGTTGAGCGAGAGCCTGAACGGGCGCCCGATGAAGCTCCGGGAGGTGCTCGATATTGCTTGCCAGATCGCGTCGGCTCTGGATACAGCCCATTCAAACGGAATCGTCCACCGCGATATAAAACCGCAAAATATAATGGTCCGGCCCGATGGCTTGGTAAAGGTTCTTGATTTCGGGATCGCCAAACTGACGGAAAGGACCCCGGAAGAAGTTGAAGCAGAAGCCGAAACTGTCAAATTGATGGAAACGTCAGAGGGGACGATCATCGGAACGGCGAGTTTTATGTCGCCCGAACAGGCCCGCGGTAGGGAGATCGATGCGCGCTCGGACATTTTCAGTTTTGGAATCATCCTTTATGAAATGGTCAGCGGACGCCTGCCGTTTCGAGGCGAAAACAAACTCGATATTGTAGCGTCAATACTCCATACCGAACCAAAGCCGCTCAGACATATCTCGTCAAATATTCCGCCGGAAATAGAAACGATAATTGACCGGACCCTCAAGAAAGATAAAAAAGACAGGTATCAAACGGTAAAAAACCTGCTAAAAGACCTCGAGGAGGTCAGGCAGGATTTGGAATTTCAGAACAAACTTGAAAAAACACTTTCCCCTGATTCGGACGACGCTTTGACTGAGACGGTTCCAGCCGATAGATCAAGTGAGAGCAAGAAGGCCGCAGTGGGTGCTAAAAACTCGCTCGCGGCAATTAATAAGTATTCTCCTTCCCTCTTATATTCTTTGATATTTATCTTGCTTGCAGGAATTTTCTCGATCATTTATTTCACATTTCTTTCGGGGAATCCGACTAGCGAACCAATAAGATCTTTGGCGATCCTGCCCTTTTCAAATGTCGGCGGGGATTCCGACACCGAATACCTTTCTGACGGCCTGACCGAAAGCATAATCTATAATCTCTCAAATTTGGCCGACCTAAAGGTCCTGCCCTCAAGCACTGTTTTCCGTTACAAGGGCAAAGAAACGACGGCACAATTGGCAAGCGAAGAACTAAACGTCAGGGCGGTCCTGGTCAGCCGTGTGGTGAAGCGGAACGACAGTCTTACGATCAGCACAGAACTCATCGATGTAAAGGAAAACAAGGTATTGTGGGGAGAGCGCTACGAACGAGAAATCTCCGACGTGCTCAGGCTTCAAAAAGAGATCTCCACCGAGATCTCAGAACGGCTTCGTCTAAAACTGACCGGTTCGGAAGAACAGCGGGTGGCCAAAGATTATACAAAGAACAATAAGGCTTACCAAGCATATCTACGCGGAAGATTTCACTGGAATAAGAGAAACGAAAAATCACTAAAAACCGGTATCGGGTATTTTAACCAGGCGATTGAAATGGATCCGAATTATGCTCTCGCCTGGAGCGGATTGGCCGATTCTTATCTTTTGCTTCCCGAATACAGCTCGACTCCTCAGAAAGAAGCAATGCCGAAAGGTAAGGCCGCAGCGGAGAAAGCAATCGAACTCGATCCTAACCTGGCCGAGGCGCACACTTCCTTGGCCTATGTGCTCACCAGCTATGAATGGAAGATTGCCGAGGCGGAGAAGGAATTCCAAAAAGCGCTGGAGCTCAACCCTGATTATACAACTGCCAACCAATGGTACGGGATTTTGCTGGAGATCACCGGGAGGAACGAGGAAGCAATAAAGCAGGGTGAAAAAGCTTTGAGACTCGAACCGCTGTCACAAATAGTAAATTTCAGCACCGGCTATCGCTATTTAAATGCCCGCAAGTATGATCAGGCGGTCAGGCAATTCAGAAGAGCTCTCGAGATCTATCCAAACTTTGCTCCGGGCCACCGCCGCCTCGGATTTGCTTTGGCTCGCCAGGGTAAGTTTGACGCAGCGATCATTGAACTACAAAAGGCAGAAAAACTGAGCGGATTTTCGACACAGGGAGCGGTCGGATACGTTTATGCACTTGCCGGCAAGAAAGATGAAGCACGGCGGATTCTAAAGCAAGAGCTCAATAGCCCCCAAAAGGACGCCCGCAATATCGCCGGCATCTACGCCGAATTGGGTGACAAGGACAACGCGTTCAAGTGGCTCGAAGTTCTCTATAAGCAAAGGGACGACCGGATCCTATACCTAAAAATATCTCCATTTTACGATAGCCTCCGTGACGATCCGCGGTATAGAGATCTGGTCAGGCGAATTGGACTCGGTGGATAAGATGTGGAGTTTGGGAAAGATCAACCACCCCGCCCTAAAGGGCACCCCTCCTTCGTAAGGAGGGGAGTTTCCGGCTTTTTTTTCATTGCTCTGCTCGATAATTCCGGTTCCCAATTTGTAAATAAAGTCTGATATGCAAAGTTCACAACTCCCCTCCTTATTGAAGGAGGGGTGCCCTTTTAGGGCGGGGTGGTTAGACCGAAAACTATCTGCAATCAAATATCAAACTACTCTTTGAAATACATTTTCTCGGCTTTCTTCGGTTTTGGATAAACCCTGGAAGCGTCACTCCCGCTGTAAACAACCCCGTTTTTCAGAACATATTCGATCTCCCTGGTGTTTCGGATATTGTCCAAAGGATTTTTTGTCATAACGACAAGATCCGCATATTTTCCAGGCTCTATACTGCCAAGCGCATGATCGAGTCCGTGGTGCCTGAAGCCGCTTATCGTTGCGATCTCAATCGCCTCATAAGGCGTAAAACCGCCGTGCGTAAACAATTCCATCTCCCAATGCGCGCCAAGGCCCATCATCTGGCCATGGGCTCCCATCTGGAGATTGACCCCGGCTTTATATAGCTTTCTAAGCTCTTTTGCCATACGGGCCCAATAATGATCGTCTTTCCAAAGCTTGGGCGAACGGCGGAACCTGAGCAGGTAATCTTTCCGGAAGAAGTTCAGCAGTTTCTTATTCTCCCAATAGCGCTCCGTATAATCGAAATATCCCTGACCCGAAGGCCCGTTATATACCACCACCAGTGTCGGGGTCATACCGATCTTCGAGGCGGTAAAAAGCCTGACCACATCTTCGTAAAATGGCTCGAGCCCCATCGAGTGTTCAAGTCCGGTAAAACCGTCGACGATCTGGCTCATATTCATCTGCGGATTCCCAAACGATTCGGTCACAAGATTTACTCCGAGCTGCCGCGACGCTTCGGCCAAATACTGCCGCGCCGAACGCTCGTGGTTTGAATAATCTTTAACCGCCGTAGCTCCGTGATCTTTATTAAACTGAACATGTTCGAGGGCGTCTTCAAGGCTGTCGATCGTCCGGTGCATTTTGGTTCGGTATTTCGTAACAAACATCGGATCGCCGACCGAATATATTCGCGGCCCGTCCAGTTTTCCTGCCTGGAGCATGTCAGAAACCCAAAAGTCCTTTTGGGTGGTACCGTACACATCGTACATCGTAGTGACACCGTACGCGAGGTTTGCCTTAAGGCCGTAAAGGTTTTGTTCAATTACATTTAGCGCTGAAATTGGACTACCGTAATGACCGTGTGCGTCAAACATACCGGGCATTATCGTGCGTCCCTGAAGATCGTAAACCTTCGCGTTTCGCGGAATCGGAGTATTTACGCCGACGGCTTTGATCTTTTCGTTTTCGATCAGAACAGTAGCGTTTTCGAGAACATCTTTCTGCGAATTCATCGTGATCAAACGAACATTCTTCAGCGCAATAACCACCCTTGGATTTTCTATCACATAGCCTATGCTCAAATCGGTTTTTTTAAGTCCCGCAGCCTTCGCCAAAATGTTTGCCAGAGGTTTTTCGTAAAAATATTTCCCGCGCGTCCAGACAAGTGTCTTGCTATCGGCGGACCATTCGTTAAAATCCCCGTCTTCATTTCTGTCAACCCTGACAGTAAACCCTTTTTTATCGGCGGCGCTGATCGTCAGCGGTTTTCCGACAAATTCATACGGAGTTACAAATGTTCGGTGATACTCCCTGAAAGCGATCCAGTTAAAATCCGGCGAGATCACCGCGCGCGTTGCATTCGAAAACGTAATAAGGTGCTGCCTGTCGAGCCCGTCCAGGTTCACCCGGTTGATCGTCAGCTTGTCGTCTTTGTAATCGGAATAGAAAACGTGCCGCCCGTCTCGGCTGAACCTCACAGATGGCGGCCTTTTTGCATAGCGGTTTCCACTCCAATTTATCGAGGCGAGTTTTCTGGGACGTCTGTTTGACCCCATTACCATCAACTCGTAATCACGCTGATTTTCGAGCCGTGTCCCGCTCATCATCGAACCGGCTCCGCGCACAAAAGCGATGTTTCGCCCGTTCCCCGAAACCGCTATCGACCCGTATTGCGTGCCGGATCCGACCAGCTTCACCGCTCTAAGTCCATTAGACTGCATTCGATAAATCCCACCCTTCGCGCGATCGGTCCACGAGGCGTAATAGATAGATCGCGACCTGGCATGATAAACAGGATTGGTTTCATGCGCAGCCGATCGGGTCAGATTTCTGCTGCGATTGCCCGTTTTCAAATAGAGATCTCCAAGAGATTCGTACAGGACAGAATTATCCAATTTTTGGGCCCAACGGTGTGACCGGGTATTTACCCTTCCTTCCGGAACATTTACCTTAAATCTGATCGTGTCTTTCAGCTCTCGTTCGACCGGTGCCGAAAAAGGTATCTCCCGGTCTCGTTTATTAATTCGGTTGATCGCGTGAATCTTTCCTCCATAGCTCAGAACAATTTCCCTTCCGTTCGGATGCCAGGCGAGATTCGGATAAACGCCGTAGAAACCCCTCGATTCGAATCGTCCATAATCAAGGTTCTCGCTTAAGACCGTCTCTTTTTTGGTGGCGATATCGTGGAGAACCAAAACCGTCTTTCGATCGTCGCGATGAACATAGGCGAGGAGTTTGCCATCGGGCGACAGACGGATCGAACCCGCTCCGCCCGGCCTGTCGATAAGGGTTTCGAACTTTCCCGTTTTTGTGTCGTACGTTTTTACCCTCGGACCGCTGCGGGGCAAACTCGCGTCGTTATGAACATAGTAGATCAACCCGTTATCAGGGTGTTCGTTAAAGTGATTGACCGGTGTTCGGCCCCCGGCCGGAAGGATCAACTGTTTTGTGCCGTGAAAATTAAACTGATAGGCCGGAAACCTGACACGCATATTAAGGCTGGTTCCAAAAACGTGCCGGTTGTCTTTTGACCAGGTGCCTTGAAAAACTGGCCGCTTCATTTTTGAGACGTTGCTCGCATTTTTGCTTGCAAGATCCAGGACCCATAGGTCGTTGCTAACCTCTGCGTCGGAAGTATAAAGGAGCTTGTCACCGTTTTTGCTGTAGCGCGGAAACATATTCCACGACGTGCCGTCCGTCAGACGTGTAGCTGCACCTCCCGTGACCGGCATTTCGTATAGATGTCCCAGCAGGTCAAACGAGATCTTTTTACCATCTGGTGAGACATCAACGCTTATCCATGTGCCTTCATCAGCGGTATATCTCAGTTGATTGGTCTGCGAATACACCTGGCTTACCAAAATCAATAGAACGCAAATTTTTATTAATTTCATTTATTCTCCGAATCTGAACACGGCGTTGCGGGGATTTTCAAAACCGAATTCCTAAGCTGTTATTTTTAAGGAACCTTATCATAACGGGTTCTTCCAAGGTGGCTTCCAATAACGTCAAGGGTAAATCCCGCCTACCCATCAAAATCCGAGGGAAACGGGTACTCGTCGGTTTCGACCGGGTAGTGGCAATAAACTGACGGTATCGGCGGCTCGTGATGTGCCAAAATTGCCCTGATCTCTTCATCTTCATTGCCGATGTCGGAGGGCCGGTCATCACTCCACTCCTTCGGCCAATCAGAATCCGCTGCTCTTTGCAATACAAGGCCCATCCAACGTTCACGCAGATTTGCCCAATTTTCAGTTTGGGCATCACTTTCGGTAATCCCGGCCGATGGCCGTATCTCAATGTAAATCGTGCGGCGAACTCCGGGGCGCCGTTTTATCTTTGAACCGTGAAGGATCATCATATCCTGAACAAGAATGTCGCCGGCCTTTGCCGGCAGTTCGACAGTGTTCGGGATCTCCCAACCATGAGCCTCGGACATACCGCAAATATCCTGCAATTCATGCTGCGTTCCGGGGACGTAAAGCAGACAGCCGTCACCGCTATCCGCATCGTCGAGATAAATACCTACGTTTAGATATGGATACCCTCTTGGATGCGGGGCTCCCTGATGCCATAGGATCAGCGAAGACCGGTTTGGCTGCTTGTAAACGATATCGGCCTGAAGCGGTACGGCGCCGCGCCCGCACATTTCCCGCGCAACGGCCATCATTGCCGGGCATGCCAAGAGGTCAAGAACAGCGTCTCTATCCACGCCCAGGATATCGTCGTAGCGGATCAATTGGGGACCGGCCGAAT